>JAGVIF010000089.1 GCA_020056205.1 Lentisphaeria bacterium
AGGCAAATTGATGGATATAGTGTCCGGACAAAGCGTTACAGCGAAAAACGGAGTCTGCGACGTCCTCAATAACGATCTCGCATTGGCAATATTGATAGAGGCGTAAATTCACTGAACCCCGTCTGCCTGCGCACTGCGCGCAGGCAGGGCCTTCAGTGAATATTTACTTTATGAGATATTTTAAAAAGACCGCCGGCATTCCGCCGGGAATTTTTATCAGACAATGCAAAGAATGATGACAAATCTTGATGGGTGGAGAAAAAAACGAAAGATTTATTTCATTCCAATTTGATAAAGTGGCCTGATCATGCGATACTGCTTTTACAGAAAATATTCTACATCACCCGGCATTCAGCTCAAACTTCTCGGAAAATAATTTAATCTAATAACGGGAGACATCCCCCGCAACAACAAAAGAATAGAGGTAGTAGAATGACACAAAAAAGCAGCACACCGCTGTGCGCGTCAGAGACCGATGACAGGATTGAGTCGTCCTTCAAGGAGACCTATGTCTATAAAACGTATCTCAAGGGCGATGCGTTAAAAACCGAGGCCAAAAATGGTGTTGTCACGCTGACTGGAACTGTGTCCGAAGAATCCCACAAGGCATTGGCTCAGGAGACCGTGGCGAACCTGCCCGGGGTCACCCGCGTGGATAATAAACTGGCGACCATGGCCGAAGTCGCCACCGAAAACGCGGACACCTGGATCGGCAGAAAAGTGAAGCTCACCCTCCTGTTCCATCGCAACGTCAACTACAGCAAGACCACCGTTGAGGTGAAAGATGCAGTAGTGACGCTGAAAGGCGAAGCTTCAAGCACGGCCCAGAAGGAACTGACCACCGAATACGCCAAAGATATCGAAGGAGTGAAAGATGTGAAGAACGAGATGACGGTTGCTACGACTCCGGAACCGGCGGAGCGGACCGCGTGCGAAAAGATGGATGACGCGTCCGTGACCGCCCAGGTCAAGACGGCGTTGATCACCCATCGTTCAACCAGCTCCATAAAGACCAAGGTCGAAACACGAAATGGCAAGGTCACGTTGACCGGCATTGCCAAAAACGCGGCCGAAAAGGCGCTGGTCACCAAGCTCGTCACCGACATACAGGGCGTGACAAGCGTGAAGAACCAGATGACGGTCGAAGAGGTTAAAACCAAGTAACTTGACGGATTGTCACCGGCTGGCGCGGGAACGCACCAGCCGGTGGCAATCCTGACAAACTTAAAGGAGCAACAGCATGAATACCGGAACGATACTGCTGATCGTCTTGATTCTAATTCTCGCGGGTGTATTGCCCGCCTAGCCTCACAGCAGAAAATGGGGTTATTACCCAAGCGGCGGACTTGGGTTCGTTGTCATAATCCTGCTCATACTGGTTCTTATGGGACGGATTTAGAGATAGAGAAAACATGAATTTCGCAAGAAGTAATGAAAACACATAAAATATGGAGGAAGATCATGAATTACATCAATAGATTACAAGGACAAAGAAACACCAATTGGAACGAACATTCTGAAGCAGCGGTCGTTAAATCCGCAAACGCAGGAAGTAACATGACCAAGAGACTGATGAAGTGGAGCCTTCTGCTTCTGCCTGTCCTTGCGATATGTCTTCTATCCGGATGCCGAATGTTCACGATAGGCGACTGAACAAATTTAAATAGATTATGGGAAAAAGCAACAAATAATCAATAAGCAAGGAGAAACAATCAATGAAGAAGATACTCGCATGTATTGCCACGGTCCTGATTTCGATCAGCGCCATGGCGGAAAATAGACCGTTCAATCTCAGCCTTACTCCGGATGTAGCCATCTATCCCCGAACTGACACGATCGAGGGATTGACCCTCAGCATCTGGGGTGAAAACCAGCAGACGTCACTGGCTCTGGGCATTGCCAACGGCTCCGTAGCCCAGAGTTACGGCGTGAGTCTGGGTATTCTGAATTATGCGGATAACTATACTGGACTTCAGTGGGGACTTGTCAACTACACGAAACATGATTCCACTGGCTGGCAAGGTGGTTTTCTTTTTGGTTTGGTTGTCAGCGGCGTGAATTATACCGGGGACACCATGAAGGGATTATATACCGGCGTGGTGAACTACTCGGGCAAGCTGTCAGGGCTAGAACTGGGGCTCGTCAACTATACAGATGATGCGTCCGGAGTCCAGATAGGGCTCGTCAACATCGTCGGCAGGAACAAAAGCTGGTTCGGCGAGTTGCCAAACGAGCTGGCCCCAGTGATGATTTTAGTCAACTGGCGGTTTTAAGGCGGATTTCGCCCACAACCCAAAATTGAAATTCGAATATCGAAATCATAAACAATAAAAACAGAATAGGATTATGTTATACACAATTGCAATTATTCTGATTCTGCTTTGGCTCCTGGGAATGATTTCATCGCACACGATCAACGGGTTTATCCACATACTGATCGTCATCGCCATTATCATGATTCTGGTGCGTATCATCAGCGGACGGAAGCCGCTTTGACTGTCTCTATGAGGACGTGAATAGCGGATTCACCACTCTTTGTTGTAAACTTTATCGCGAACTTTGTCGGATGGTGACGGTAAACGTCCTCCGGTGTTCTGCCTCCAGTGTTCTGCTCTGTGCAATAGCGTCAATAGCGTGGCATGATGTCCCGCGCCTGCCCGATCGCCGCTTCGCGGTCGCCGAGATAATCCAGCATGATCGCAGAGCCCACGCCCAAGGCGGAAACCTCCGCATTGCCCGCAGAATTTCGCGTCCGCAGAGAAAGGGCGCCGCATTCGGAGCAGTAGGCGCTTTTCATGGTCATGTGATTGTTTGCATACTCCGGCAGCTCAGCGTGATACGCTCCACGGCTGAGCCGACGATCCCTTGTAGCCCTTGCCATTGTAGCTGCCCCGAAAAAGCCACACGCTGTCCGTGACGGTCGTGGTGGTGGCGGCTAGGCCTTCTTCGCGAGACAGGCCAGCCAGAGCACTCGGGTTGAGCTTGATGATGGTGGTCATTTTCCCCTTACCCTTCAACTCGATGGCGCCGGAAACAATATCCACCGTGCCTTGGACGGGTATGTTCATGGTCTGCGTTGTCGTGAACATGGATCCCTTATCAGTGAAATTCTGGGCAAAGGTGCCGGTGGCTTTTCCTCCAACCACCTGAATGCGCAGAGTGGCATTGGCATTTTCATACAAGGCAACCACCCCGGAGAAGTCTCCTTGCATTTGCGTGAACTCGGCAATGGCGGCATCGAGTCCGGCCATGCCTTCCTTTTGGAGGACGGCGACGAGCCGGTCGAGCAAGTCTGCGGCAGTCGAGAGACCTTTGGCGCGAAGTTTTTCAGCCACGATCTCGCGGAGCTTGAGTTCCTCGTCGGTGCTTTTCTTCTGGGAGGCGATTTCCTTCTTGGTGTTTTCTTTGCGGATCGCCAGCTTTTTGCGGTCGCGATACGTCCGCGTTGTCGGCTTGGGTTCCGTAGCGGCCAGCTTGGCGGCTTTTTTGCCTTCCAGCACCTTGTTCAGCCGTTTTGCCTCCGTGAAATCGCCCTTCAAAACACCATCCGCAGCGCGCTGCGCGCCCACTGGTGACGCACCGCCCTTGATCAGCTTGTCATAGACCTCCTTCGACCTCGCCTCATTCGTCGTCTTCTCATCACGAGAACTTTTGAGCATGTCGTACAGCCCTTTCCCCGCGCCCACGCCTTCACCGAAGGCATTGCCGAGATTGGCGCCGCTCTGCTTCGCCGCATCGTAGGTGATCGCTTTCACACCGCCAAACAGGCCGCCCAAAACCGCCTTCGTTTTCATCCCCAGATAGGGCTTCCATGCGTCTGGTGAGATTTTGCCAGCAGCGAGGTCTTTTTTGTATTCTTCAAAGGCTTCCTTGCCCGCCTTCGTGCCGATCTCCGCCATTGTGCCAAAACCCAGGCCATGCCAGAAGGTGCGTCCCGCCAGTTCGGCCTTCTCCTTGGTCCAGCCGAGAGCGCTTGTCGGTTCGCCCTGCTTCTTCGCTTCCATCTCTTCTTTGGCCGTCTTGTAGCCATCGTAGATGCCGTAGGCGCCCAGCGCCAGACCCGCTCCTTTCATCAACCTGCCGCCAGAGGTCGGTTTCGCTTCCGGTTCGACAGCCGTCGCTTTCGTGCTGCCACTTCCAGGCTTCGTCACCGGCTCATTCACACCTCGCACCGCCTCAGTGGCGGCTTTGGCCTTGGCGTTGTAGTCCGCCAGCTCGTTGCGGGACTGCTGTGCCTGCGCCTTCATGCCCTTCGCCTCCAAATCGGCGATCTTGTTTTGTGTCTGCTGCACTTCCGCCGCCGCTGCGGTCTTGGTCTTGGTCTCGGCGGCATTGAGGATGTCGCGCGTGGTCTTTTGCAGCTTCGCGGCCTCATCGGCGCTCGAAATCGCCGCACGGCCCGTTTTGATCTCCGCCAGTTTGTCGAGGATGTTCTCGGGATTCTTGATTCCATTCTGCTTGGCGATCGTTTTGACCATTTCCGGGTCCAAACCGGCCTGATTCGCCGCCTTGAGCGCGCCCTTGGCCATCATCTGTCCTTCCGGGGATCCGCCAACCAATGTCTCCGGCGGCGCACTGGCGCCATGCAGCGCTTTTTTCGCGTGATCCATCGTCGCCACATGATCCTTCAGCGGACCGGACTTCAAAGCGCCGCCGGTTTCCGAAACATACGTCTCGCCGTGCTGCGCGCCCATCTTCACCTGCACCTGATGCCCCGCGCTGCCGATGCGGTCCGTGCCCGGCGCGGCATTCACCGTCATGCCAAACTTGGGTGCGGTCTCCAGCACACCGCCTGTCATTTTCACCGGGCCGCCGTTCGGCCCCTTCACGCCAATCTCGTTGAGAATTTTCCCTGCCTTCTCCGTGGTTCGATAACCACCTCCGGCATCATAGTCACCGTTCATGCCGCGGTGATTCGGATCGGTGATCTGCGTGCCTGCGGTCTGTTTCACGCTGTTGCTGGCATTGCTCGTGCCGCCCATCACATCGCGGTTCGCCTGATTGATCACGCCCTCATGCACCACGTTTCGTTGGGTGGCGATCTGCTTGCTCGTGGTGCGGTGCGCGGCGTTCTCCGCCTCGATCTGCGCGGTTTTCGCCGGTCCCTCCGGCATTTTTTCGAGCTGCTGCTTCGCCGCATCATGCCGCGCGCATTCGTTGTTCCAGTCTGTCTCCACCTTGTTCCACTTTTGTTTCAAATCGGAGATCACTTCCTTGCGCGTTGCCTGCTGCTGCATCGAAAGCTTTTTTGATTCCGCCTGATGCCGCTGAATCTCTTCGCGCAACTGCGTGTCCCGCTGAGCACCCGCCGGTTGCTGTTGCAGTGCCTGCTTCTTTTCCAAGAACGCCTGCCGCTCCGCATTCTGGGCTGCCGTGAGGGATTCAAAACTCACCATCACATCACCAGTCTGCGCTTGTGCGGCCGCCCAGCAGCCCATCACGGTCAAAAGCATCACGATTCGTTTCATGGCTTTTCTCCTTCCCATTCAGCAATGAGTTTCGTAGCATACGCATGCTCCGGCGTGCCCGCTTCCTCGATGAGCATGATGTCACGCGCCTGCGAGAGCGCCGCATCGCGGTCGCCGAGACAGTCCAGCATCATGGCGCTGCCCACACCGAGCGCCGACACCTCAGGATTCGCGGCATACTGCTCCTCAAAGAAGTCCACGCCGCGAAATCCTTCGTCATTCGCCGCATACATCGCGCACAACGGCCCCACTGCATGCATCGCCGTGGCTGCGGGATCGCTTTCGAGCGCCTCCTCCAGTGCGGTGATCGCCTCCATGCCGCGATCCTGCTGCGCCATCATCAGTCCCAGCTCCAGCCAGCCCGCCGCATGCTCCGCGTTCACTTCCACCGTCTGCGTGAACATTTTTTCCGCCATCGCCGTCGCGCGCTCGTCGAACTCGGCCAGTTCCTGATACAGCAACCCCGCTAGGAACCAGTGTCCCGCATTCGCCGACTCCAGCACCGTGGCCGATTGGGCATACGCCGCCGCCTCCTCCAGCGCGCTCTGATCCGGTTCACGCTGCGGATGATCCAGAATCGCAAACGCACGATCATGCCGAACCGCCGCCAGCCGCGCTCTGTTTTCTGGTGTGTCATTCTCCTGGATTGCCTTCAGCGCCGACTGCTCGCGTGCCATGATATCTGGCGGTGCAGCCATCTCCTTCTCCCGGGGAGGCTGCAAATCCGGAGTCAGCGCCCGTTGATCTGAGTTTTTCTGATTGAATTCCGCCAGTCCCTTTTTAAACCTTTTGACCTTGGGGCTCATGTCCACGGCTTTTTGAATATCGGCGAGCGCATCCTGTTCGCGCCCCATTTCTTTAAGCGCCATACCACGGTCAAAATAATAAGCGGCTATCTTCGGCTCAAGTTTGACGGCTGTATCATAATCCTTTATCGCCTGATCATAGTCTCCCTTTTTGAAATAGGAGTTCCCCCTTGTATCGTAGCTGCCCGAATCGTTCGGGTTGAGCTCTATCGCGCGGGTGGCGTCGGCGATGGCATTGTCATACGTCCCTTTTTTATAGTAAGCCAAGGCGCGATCGGCATAAGCTCTGGAATAATCGGGCTTTAGTTTGATGGCAATGTCCAGATCTTGAATAGCTTTATCGTACATTCCAATCTCGGCCTTGGCATTTCCCCGGATCACGTAGGCGTCAAGAAAAGCAGGCCAAAGGGTAACGACCGTATCCAGATCACTAATGGCTTTTGTTTGTTGCCCCTGTTTGTAAAGGGACAGCCCCCGCGCAAAGTATGCTTTCGCATGATCCTCCGCATTATCCGGCTTGAGCTGGATTACCTTTTCTGCGTACGAGATAGCCTCGTCGTATTTTCCTTGCAGACTTGCCTGCAAGGCAGTTTCAGCCCACTCTTGCGCAGGCCGGTTTGCCGGCTCAGCAGCAGTGACTACGCCAACATGGAACTGCACCATGGAAAAAAGAATGCCGGCGATAAAAGCGATGGGCTTGGAGACTCTGATCGGGCTGTATTTCATGGGGCGGTTACCTCTTGAATTTGGATTGAATGAGCGCGAGGACTGGTTCAAAATTCTCTTTGTTGCAATAAAGACCGATCGGCTTGTTACCAAACCCGCCGCGGACGAAAATATAGCGTATCCCCTTGCGCACTTTGACCTTTTTTATTTTTTCCCATTCGACGGATGCGTCCTGCTCGGCTCTCGCGAGAAACCCCGCTCCGGCCATCGACGCGTAAGCGTTAAGCTGGGGGGAATAGAGTTGTTTTGCTCGAAGAAGTATGGCGTTTTTTCCGAAAACGCCTCGAGCCAGTCTCGGAAAGACTGGCATACTTCATGTAAAGCATACTCGACGCATATAGCCAAATACCCAACTTAACGGTTACTCGACGCGGAAC
>JAGVIF010000543.1 GCA_020056205.1 Lentisphaeria bacterium
AACTATGCTCGTAATGTCGGACCTGGCCGGCGGAAATCCGCCTCTCTTTATGGATTTTAGAAAGGTATGGGAGCCGTGGGAAATCACGAAGGCCGCCGAACAACTCGGAATAAAATATTCAGCCGCGGATAAATGGGCGCAAAAAGGCTTTGTTGACGGCGATAACTCCGGAAGCGCCTCTTTCGATTGGGCGGCTCTGCCAGGCGCCTCCGAAAAAGAAATAATGAAAGGAATCGCAATGCCGCTCGCCGACAAGGGCTATTTCCCGGGAATGGGCAACAGCGTCACATTCACCACGCCGGCGGGAATAGAGGGAATAGCCGCCCGTCTGGCATACAGTTCCCTTTCCGGAATGTTCACATTGGTATGGGACGAGGCTGAAACTATTTCAATGCCCGCAAAACTGAGCGAAAAAGTCAACCGCACTTCGACATGGACATGGCCGCACACCTACGTCTGCCCCAAATACGCCGCAATGTATGAATACAAGCATTATGCGCCGGCAAACCATTTCCATATGGTCTGGGGACTCTCGCCCGCAAAACTGCAATTCTGGATGGACTTGACCAACACCCTATCAGGAAGTATGTGGTCTTCAAGGCCGCCTTTTGTCATGGGAAGCGACAGGCCGGCTCCTCTGCTCTATCTCTTGAACGCAGGAGAAAACAACGCAAAAATAATGAGGAAAAAACGGTAACCTGATTCCGTGTTCGATAATGAGTTTATTCTTTTATTATCAACATGTTATGAATTATTAATGTCGAATCCGCCACTGATTCAGGTATAATTAGAATCCACCGGTAACCTCAAAGACGGAACCGGTAATGTATGAGGCTTCCCGCGACGCCAGAAAGAGCGTTGCGTCGGCGACTTCCTTCGCCCGGCCGAAGCGCCTCAGCGGGATTTGCTCTCTGTACGCCTTTTTCTGCTCCTCCGGAATATCCGATATAAGCCCGGTGTCTATGAAGCCGGGCGAAATGCAGTTGACGGTTATGCCGCGTCTCGCGGCTTCTTTCGCAAGTGATTTGCTGAAAGCTACTTGCGCCGCTTTCGATGCCGCGTAATTCGCCTGTCCGGCGAAACCGAATTTGCCCGACGGCGATGTTACATTTATAATTCTGCCGAAACGTTTCTCCATCATCTTTATCAGCGCGAACTTGCTCATATTGAATGTGCCGGTGATGTTCACATCCATGACGCGCGTCCATTCTTCAAAACTCATCATTCCGACTATATTGTCCTTCCGTATTCCGGCGCAGTTGACAAGTGTTTCAAGGGAAGGATGCGTCTCACTGAACTCTTTGAAAAATTTTTCCGCTTCCGAATAATTTGAGACATCCAGCCGTCTTGTCTCAAGAGGAAAGCCTTTCCATTTCTCCCGCATTTCAAGGGCTGAATCACTGTTGTTTGCGAAAATCGCGGTAACGCTCGCGCCGGCCTTCAGGAAGGCTTCGCTTGTTGCTAGGCCTATCCCTCGTGTGCCGCCGGTGACTATCACATTGCTTCCTTTAAAATCAAAAACGACGTTTGACATTTTCAGTTGTGTTTGTCGAGGTTTGTTAGGAAAGTTTTTCCTATTGATGAGACATTGAATCCGATGCGGAAAAGTTTTTTCCTGTCCACGATGTTTCTTCCGTCGAATATGAAGGGCGGTTTTTCCATCAGGGAGAAGATTTTTTCGTAGTCGTAATCTTTGAAGCAATTCCACTCGGTGAGGATGGCTACGGCGTGGACGCCTTTAACGCAGTCAAGGTAATCCCTATAGTATGAGATTTTTCCGTTGCAGTCTTTGAGATCGATTTTCGCGTTTTTAAGCGCTTCGGGGTCGTGAATTGAAAGTTCGGCCTTTTCCTCAATAAGTTTTTTGGCAACATAAATAGCCGGAGATTCGCGCGTGTCGCCGGTGTCCGCTTTGAAGGCGAAGCCGAAAATGGCGATTTTTTTCCCGGCGACGGTATTGAACATTTTAGCTATCATATTCAGGACGAAACGTCTTTCCTGGAACTCGTTCACATCCACCACTTTCTGCCAGTATTCGGCGACTTCATTCAATCCGTAAAACTCACAGAGATAGACCAGGTTCAGGATGTCTTTCTTAAAACAAGAGCCTCCGAAGCCTACTCCGGCTTTGAGGAATTTCGGCCCTATGCGGCTGTCCATTCCGACGGCTTTTGCGACTTCATCAACATCGGCGTCGGTTTTTTCGCAGAGAGCGGAAATGCTGTTTATTGAGGAGATGCGCTGCGCGAGCATCGCGTTCGATACAAGCTTTGACAGTTCACTGCTCCATACATTTGTGAGTAATATTTTGTCTTTCTTGACCCATGATCCGTATATCTCCGCGATTTTCGCGGCGGCTTTGCGTCCGCTGTCAGAATCCATTGAGCCTATTAAAACCCTGTCCGGATTTTCCAGATCCTTTATCGCCGTTCCTTCGGCGAGAAATTCAGGATTGGAGATTATGTCGAAATTAAGCCCCTTTGAATTTGACTGAAGTATTCTATGCATAGCTTCGGCCGTTCTGACAGGCAATGTGCTTTTTTCTATTACGATTTTATCGTCATTTGAATGCTCAATTATTGATCTTGCGGTCTTTTCCCAAAATTGCAGATCGGCGGCTCTTCCGGCCCCCTCGCCAAAGGTCTTGGTTGGCGTGTTGACGCTTACAAATATTATCCCGCAGGCATCTATTTCCTTGGCGATGTCAGTGGAGAAAAATAGATTTTTCCCCCGTACTTTTTTAACGGTCTCAAGAAGACCCGGCTCGTAAATCGGGAGAGAATCAGAATTCCACCCGTTTATCTTCTTCTGGTCTATGTCAACAACAGTTACCGTATAGCCCGGACATTTTGACGCTATCACAGCCATAGTGGGGCCGCCGACATATCCGGCGCCGACGCAAAGTATTTTCTTCTCCTTGCTTTTGTCAATCATAAAAACTCCGTCTTTGGTAAATATTCACCGAGTAACCTAAACCTTAAAAACTGTTTTGAAAGGCTGATAGAGACAGATTTTGAAAAATGTTTCCTGATTCCGTGAAGGCATCCCCGGCGTAAATATTCACCTGCGATAGCGATTACGATGAGACATACTTTACTGAATTCTTACGGTTAAGGCTGTTTGGGCTGAATATCCAACCTGTCTGCGTGTACGCACAGGCAGATATCCAACACGGAATATCCAATGACGAAGTTCGGTCTGCGGTGAAGAATTTGGAAATTCTGAATCCTGACTCCTGAATTCCGACTACTTTTCAATCTCCGAATTTTCCGGTTTTATAGAAATTAAGCGCCGCTTGCATCACATCCTTTCTGTTCATTATGAACGAGTGGAATGAATTTAGAAGCAGAAAATCTTTTTCAGAGCCGCTGACTGCCTCGTCGGGGCGGACCTTCGCGTCGTAATTTCCCGCAATGACGCCGTGCTCAAAGGACGGCATGGGAAGGGAGGCGGCGAAGGAGCCTTTTTCGCTGCGAAGTTCGCAAAGAGGCTTTAGAATTTTCCGCAGAAAGGGAATTTTTGCCGCCCGAGACGCCATCCGCGACCCCCGGTTTGGCGGAGCAATCATAACAGTTCTCCCGTCCGGCATAATTTCCGCGAAATTCGCGAATGCCGCCCTTATTATTATGCATCCGAGGCTGTGGGCGAGGAAGTTGATTTTTTTGAAATCATTTTGAGTCTTGATGATCTTGATCAGGTTGACGAGCGTGTTCGCGTGTTGTCTTATGTCCGCATTGGTTGAAGGATAGTCCGGCAGAAAGACGGTATAGCCGTTCGCGCGCAGGCGCATTGCCGGAATCAGCATGCTCATGGCGGTTCTGCCGAGTCCGTGAAGGACTACGACTGCCTCCGCATTGTCCTTATTTGAAGCAGGCGGGAAAATTATGCACGACGGCCTGCGGCAAAACGTCGCGCGGCGCAGCGCTACGCCGAGAAAAAATAAAAAGCCGCAAGATTGCAAAAGAAGCGGGACGTTCTCATTCTGAACTTTTTTTATGTTTTCCATTTTCCGGACTTCGCCGAATCCGCGATTTTCGCAAAGGATATTTCTATAGAGTTTTTTTCGAGTTTGTCGGCGATGTCCTTAGTGAGAGCCGGGAGCCTTCCGACGTTTCCGAAGAAAGTGTTTTTATCGGCCGTCGTCTTGAATTCTGCGGATGCCTTTTCTCCGGAGTAGGGGAAATCTGCGAATTTCGCAAGGATTGAGTGTCCGACCGCGATTGCCGCTCCTTTCAGAAATATTTGTTTGTGAGGGGCGAGAGCGTAGCAGTCAATTTCATCGGCGAACGGCTGTCCGGCCTTGTTCATTTCCGTTCCGATAAAAACGGGCATTTCAAGTTTTTCCGCCGCCGCGACGGCTTCCGCGAGTTTCGCAATTTTATTTTTTCTAATCTCCGCGTCTTTGATGTTCCAATTTCTATCGGGGATGATATTGAGCGCCTCAGTTCCCTCTTCGCGTGACGCCTCCATGTATTTAATCCCGAGCGATTCGCCTTTTGTCGTTCCATCGAGCCACGCCTCGGTGGGAATAGCGCCGCATGATTTCACCCATGAAAGAAAATCTTTCATAGGCGGAAATGTTTCCTGAGACGGCTGTATGTATCCGATGCCGCCTTTTTTTGCGAATTTCGCGCGCGCGAGTTCATCATATACGGGGCGCGATGTTTTGAAAATTACGGCGAGTTCATCCGCTGTTTTCCCGAATATTCCGCTCATCCGCTCAAAGGTTTCTCTTTCATTTTTAAAAACATCAAAACTCTTTTGAACATAAGCGCTTATGATGTGGCGTTCGGTGGCGTTCCCTGACGGGGTCAGAGGAAGGACATCCTTGTCATAATCAATGGCGATTTCATTGAGAACCGAATTAATCCTTTCGATCAGCGCGAGATTTCTCCGGCGCGCGTTTTCCCTGTATCCGGCAAGTTTCAGAGACTGAAAAGAGTCCTTCGGGAAATTTTTTGTGAACCCGACTCCCATCACATAGTTGACTCCCGGCTCGCCGGGCGAATCCATTTCCGCGTTTGCGAATTTCGCAAAAAATGTCCGCGTTTCGACCCCTGCGCAAGCGCGGACGCCGAGCAGTTTGGAGGCTTCCAGAAATTCCTCCATTCCGTCAATGACATCGAAATCCACGATTCCTGATGCGAAGAGTCCGTTTTTCCATGATTCCCACGCTATTCTCGAAGGGGACCATGACTCGGAGTTGTAGGAATAGAATGTGTGAAAATGGAGATTTATCAGATCCCTTGAACGCGGTTGTTCTTTCGTCAGGGAGAGAAGCTCTATGAGCGCGGATCTTCTGATTTTAAGGTCGAAGTCGGAAAGGTTTTTCTCAAGTTCTGTTTTTGTCATTATCATTATCAGTTTTAAGTGTTAGGTCTTAAGTTTTGAGTTTTCTGCTTCCTAAGTTTAAAATAGTCATTTTCTCGATCAATTCCAGCAGCTTTCTGTAATTTTTCGAATATTCCGCAACTAGTGTTCCGTAACATAAATACGTGTGGTAAAATTATGGCTATTTTTGATGCGGATTTGACTTGGCTGAAATAAGGCGATACTGAAGTATCGTCGGT
>JAGVIF010000476.1 GCA_020056205.1 Lentisphaeria bacterium
ACCCGCCGCTCTACAACTGGTGGCACTTCAACTTCTCGAAGGAATTGTCACCCGTCTGGAATACGTACGAGAATCGCTCGGCGATGATCTCCTACCACGACAACCTCGAGGCTCTGCCGTTTCAAAACGAGAAGATACCCTCCTACTGGTGGAAGTTCGGTGTGCATGGTAGAGAAAACCGCCAGACCTGCTTCAGCACGCCGCAACCGGACAACTCCTGCGCGCTGGAACAGATGACGCATTTCCTGGCCGAGTTCGACGCCACAAATATCGTTCACGGTTGGTGGGGATGCCCGGACAATGGCGTTTTAGCCGAGTACCGGCAGTTCTATAAGGCCTTTCGAAGCATTCCTGCTGTGAAATTCTTTGACGTTCCCGGAGCTGACGACCCGGTGAAGGCGAGATTCTACAAGGGGAAGAATGAGAATTTCTTCTACCTTGTGAACCGCGAATCCTATCCTGTGAAAATCTCGGTGGCTATCACTGGGCTTTCAAAAGGGGAACTCAATGACACCGTGGACGGACGCATCGTGGCATTGAGCGCGAACGATGGCGAACGCGGCAAATCCACCATGCAAGGTTTCTTTGACTGGATATTCGGCGGGAGCAATGGCAAACACCTGCTGGAAATCGAGATGACAGCCCATCAGGTAGCCTGTTACAAAGGGGAGCCTTCCATGGCCGTAAAAAGCGTGGACATGGAGGCGCCGATGTCAGTTATTGATGACCTGCGGCGTCAATTGACCGGACTCGAAAACAACATCGCTCTCCTGAAAAAGGAAGGCGTGGACACGGAGAAAGCGGAAACAGTGCTTCAAGACGCCAAAAAGCTGTTTGAAGACAAGAAATATTCCGCAGTACATTACCAGCTTCAAAGCGGGCCGGCCATCCAGATGAACAAAAACGCCGGCGACATCCAGGGAGTCAGGGCAAAACAGCAAGATGACGCAAGATTCTCTTCCGCAGACGAGGACTTCAAGCGGAAGGCGTCAAGCCAGAAAACATACAAGCCTTCAGCCGTGACAGGAAAGATGACGATTGACGGTAAACTGGATGAAGAGGTGTGGCGGAAGTCGCCGGGCATATGGGATTTCTTCCTGATGAGCATTGCCGCGAAGAATGCCGGCGATAAAAAAGAGCTGCAACTGGCCCCCCTTGATAAAAAGGAGAAAACCGAGTTGAAAATCTGCTATGACACCGAGAGGATTTACGCGGCGTTCACCTGTTTCGGCAAGCCGCCATACAAAACTCCGCCGGAGAAACCGGCGGGAAAGGTGTACCAAAGGGAATCCGTCGAAATCCTGTACTCTCCAAGGAACAACGGCGAATTTTACAAAATCGCCGTTGATGTCTCAGGCTTCATTGATGCTGTCCACGGCGCCGTGAAGGACGGAGTTGTCAACTGGTCCGCTTTTAACTGGGAGAAGCCGGGGATAGAGGCGGCCTCCAATATCAACCAGGACAGCTGGACCGTGGAGATCTCCGTGCCCTTCGCAAGCCTGGGAATGCCGAAAGCGCCCGCGCCAGGAGAGACAATGAGGATCAACGCGGCGAGGAATATCTACTGGAGGGCGGTCCCCGCATATGCGGTATTGAAGGCCACTTCCGAGGAGAGCATCGCCTGTGTGAATAATTTCAATTTACTGCAGTTTGAATAAAGAGTTATAACAAACGAATTGGAGGCAACGCATAATGAAGCTGTGTTTCATACTGATGGGCAACTGGCGGTTTTCGTACATGTCCGACAAGCGGTTCATCATCGACAAGGGGTATCTGCCGCTGCTGGAGCTGTTCCGCCACTATCCCGAGTTGAGGTCGGAAATCCTGAATTCCAGCTACACCACCCGGAAGTACGAGGCGGAGGCTCCGTCCGTCGTGGAGGGGATCCGCCGGGGCGTGAAGGAGAAGAGGATCGGGATTTCGACAAACGGGTTCGAACATGCGTTCCTGCCAACCTTGTCGGTTCCGACACAGGAGAAACTGATCGCCAAGGGTGTCGAGGTGGATCGTTCGGTCTATGGCGTCCAGCCGCAGGGGTTCTGGGCCTCGGACTGCTGCTGGGACTCGACCGTCATCAAGCCGCTTGCCGACAATGGCGTGCGGTGGGCCTACATTGGGCCATGGATAAAATCCTCGAATCCGGGCGGACCCTTCTACAACGACTGGAAGGACTATGATCCGTATCTGCCGGTATGGGTGAAGGGTACTGAGAATTCCAGGCTCGCGGCCTTCCCCTCCCCATACGCCCAGTATGACATCCTCCTTGAGAAGAACGCCGAGCAGTATAAGAGGTTTTTCGCCGGAATCCGGGAGCGGGCGGACAAGGGGGACGGCTTCGCCTTCATCCAGATGGATTTCGAGGTGCTCGCCGTGCTCAAGTCGTCAATGTGGAACCGCGAGAAACAGGTGCCGATGGAGAAATTCATCGAGAATCTGCTTGCGCTTCCAAAATGCTCTTTCGGTTTCGCCTCCGAGTATCTCGACAGCCATCCACCCGAGAAGACCGTCTGTCTCCGGGAGGGGATTCCTGGCGAGTACAAGCCTTGGGACTGCGGGTGCAGGAAACTCGACACCACCTGCCGACAGGCCGAGCAATATCTGATGGACGTCGATGATATTCTCGCGGCTAGGCCGGCTCTCGCCAGCAAGGGAATCCGCCAGCGGGTGGAGCTGCTATGGGAGCGGTTCCTCTTGTCCATGCAAAGCGAGCCTCGGATGACCAGCCACAGATTCATGTGGGATGATGAGGATGGCAAGAACAGGTGCCTCGACAAGTGCGTGATTTATCCCCCTGACGAGATGGTGCTGGAGGCGATCAATGACGCCACCGCCGCCTTTCGGGGCGCGAGGCAGCTCAAGCGGGAGTTGATGGCAAGATGATACATCCAAAGGAAACGTTGAGGAAAACGACGAGGCCGGTTTTTCGTGTCAACGGTGACGGACGCGGTCCCGGCGTCGGATATTTCAGTGACGCGGTGGTCATAGCCCTCGATGGCGCCTATCTTATCCAGATGTCAGGCATGGCGGCTGTGGACCCCGTAACTAGGGCGGTTGTCGGGCACGAGCCGCACAATGGGTGTTTCGCCACTGATGCCCTTGAGCGGCAAGTCGCGGACATATTCCGTCAACTTGATCGCATACTCGTGCGAATAGGAACGGATATCGAATGCGGCATCATCGGTCTGGGCGCACTGACGAGGGCGCTCGTTTTCCTTCGGGAAGATTATCCGAAGGTGTTCCAACGGTTCAACGACGCCTATGTC
>JAGVIF010000180.1 GCA_020056205.1 Lentisphaeria bacterium
AAAATCCAATTTTTCAAATTCCGTTCCAAGTTATTTGGTTTCGGAAGACCATCTCCATGGCGGAGCCGTTTCATCATAATTTCCGCCGTGCGCCTGAGGTTGCTGGGTTTCAATCCACCATTTTAAAAGTCTTTCCATCAGCTCGGACTGTATCCGTTCGTAGGCGGGGTTGCCATAAAGGTTTTTAAGTTCTCCCGGGTCGGCGTTGAGATCGTAAAGTTGCCCCCACGAACGGATAGCTTTCCAGCAATATGAAAGCTTATATGTTTTAGTGCGGACAGTTTTCACAAATGGGGTTTCAAAGAAAACAGCTTCTTTGCCGTCCCACGGCGCCCCGCCGCGAAATTCGCTGCCGAGTAGAGGTTTCGCCAAACTTATTCCCTGAACCGTTCTCGGGCACGGAATGCCGCAGAGTTCAAGAAAAGTGGGCATCGCGTCAATCATTTCGAACTGTTCATAAATCCTTTCTCTCCCCATATGCCCTTTCCAGTACCAAATAAAAGGAACTCTGTAGAGCGCGTCAAAAGTTGAAAGATTTTTACCGAACTGCCCGTCATTCGCAAGTCTGTCTATGTTCGGAGTCTTTACCACAGGGTGCCCGTGGCATCCGAGGCATTCGAACCTGTGCTGATCCGTCATAAAAACAAGAATATTGGGCTTTTTCATCTCGTCTATTTTTGTCATATTGTGTCCATATTTTATAAATTATTCCATTTGCACGAGCCAATTGCAAAATTCCTGATTTCGGTCGCGGCCTTGTCGAGCGCAAGAAACACTTTGCTCTTTGCGCCAGGGATGCCGCAAGCTACAGCAGGTGAATCGATTTTTTTAGTAGTTTACGATCTCCGAGCGCAAAAAACAAGTAGTTTTACCCTTGGCAAGCATCGCTTCGCTCGGCAAGGCCAAGACCATGAAAATAACCGACCACGGCAAGTCGAAGATACCGATTCGATTTTCGACATCGGGGCGCGACCCTCCTTTTTTACGCCGTATGGCGTGGAGGGCCACGCTCGCCGTGGCCGGCAGTCTGCGATTTTTGCTTTTCATACGATCACCTCTTTGGTTTAAATTACGGGGCCAATTGCAAAACTCCTGATTTCGGTCGCGGCAAGCGCGACCCTCCATTTTACGCCGCAGGCGTGGAGGTCCACGGTTTTGCCTTCGGCAAGCATCGCTTCGCTCGGCAAGGCTGTGGCTGTCCCTTTTGTCCTTTTCGTCCCTTATGTCCATTATCTTCCAGTTTCACCCCGATAAAACCCCGAGGCGCAAGCGCTCGGGGTAGGTCGCTCCTTTGAAACTTCACCCCCGATGAACACCGAATTTCTTCCCTCCTGTTATCAACCGCGAATGAACGCGAATAAACGCCAATAATTTCTTTTTTTGCTTCTTGATTCGCGTCCATTGGTGTTCATTAGCGGTTACCTTTGAGTCCCGGCGCCAATTAAGTTTCTTATTGATAAAACTGCGAAAATCGCAGTAAGCCGCTCCTTTGAAACTTAACCACATATTAACACCGATGAACACCGATTTTATCAATTTAGTTTCATTTTGATAAAACTGCGCAAAGCGGGGTAGGTCGCTGACTTCTGACTTATTTTTTTATTCTTTCCTTCGTCATTGGATATTCCGTGTTGGATATTGGATATTCATATTTTTTTTTCAACGGCGCCGTTACCGCAACGGATTCTGAGTGTTTTGATCTCGAACGGCTCAAAGAGAAGACTGCCATGGTGCGGCATCGGCGAACCCTTCTCGTCTACGTCAACGAGTTGAATTGACTGCACAGGGATATTTACGCTAAGCGTTGCCGCGCATTCCTGTCCGCAGGCCTCGTGCAGCCGCAGTATCCAGCCGTCGCCGTCTTCGGCCTGTTTGAGCGCGGTCATCACGACAGAGGGGTTGTCTATCGCAAGGCACGGATGGTCCGGAGGCGGAACCGTGGTGTTGCCGGAACTGCCGGACGTACCTACGAACAAGGGGTGATTGAAAGCTTCGCCAAACTGAACACAAGCGGGTGATGCCCCGCCCGTGTGCGGCAGGAAGGCAAACTCGTAGATTCGCCGTCCATTGTCCCATGCCCCCGGTTCGGGTGCGAAGGCCGAAGCCATCCGGGTCGGACTGCGCAATATGCTGACCTGAATCCTGCCGTTTTTCAATTGGTGCCCGGGTGTCCCGCGGTTGGCGATGGTCAGGCCGGAACGCTCATCGGAATAATCCGCCCAATAGAGAGCGGGCCAATCGCCTTTCGCCCTTTCCAGGATGCCGGGAGTCGCCACGGATGCCGTCTTCACAAACGTGTTGGATACCTCGTAATATGGCCGCCGTTCGATGCTTCCGAATGGGATCGAATAGGCCGCCTTCGCAGTATGCGGATCAATCGCCAGAGGAAAAGCCAGCGCCACCTGGGTATTGCGGCCGGTAAACCGGAGCGTGAGCCTGAGGTCAAAACGCCGCTCATGTTCATAAAAAGTGAACTGCTTTTCCCATGCGAGTCCGCCGAACCCGTCCCATGAGGCTTCTTTGCGGGGCGCAATTTCGCCGACAAGGAAAACGCGAGAGAAAAGCGGGCCGCGCACTACACGTTCAAGGCGCTCTTCCCCGGCTGCCGGCGAGTATTGAATGCCGCAGAAATTCTCGGTCCACAGATCGCCTCTGTCCTCGCGGTAGAGAATTTCGCCGAAGGGAAGCCGGGCGTCTAAAGACGACGGAGTATCTCTGTCCGCAATACGAATTGCCCCCTCCGTAAAAGTGATGGAATAATGTTTGGTCGCAAAATAGGGATGGTAATTTCCGGAGACAAGCGCCGGCTCGCCGGAATCTCCCGGAACAAACGCGATAGAGGCGGCGCCCAGCGAGGGGACGCGAGCCAAGACAGCGATGCGTTCGCCGTCGCGCTGGGACGGAAGAGTTATGCCCCGGTAATCCACCGGAAGTCCTTCAGCCGCATCCAGAAAGACAACTTCGTTCCGTTCCGTCGGCAAAGGATTGAAAATCAATGTCCGCGCCACGGTCCCCGCGCCAACGTTTCCGGGCGCGATTCCACGGAGACTTCCCGCCGCAAGCGCCGAAGCGTCGCATATGATTTCGTAATAGGCATCCAAAACCTCGTCCTGTACCGCTTCGACGTGGCAGCCGCAAATGCCGTCGTGAAACTGGCAGATAAAGAGTTGTTCCCAGAGCCGCCGCAGGCGTGTTCGCGGATATTCTTCCCCCGCAATCATGCCGGCAAGTGATGCCAGAGTCTCCGCAGTCCGTAACGCAGACTCAGCGCGCCTGTTCAACTGTTTGATACGAATCCGGGTGGTGTAACAGCCAGTGAACTCGGGGTTGAATTCGCCCCTGATGCGCGGAAGATTTCCGGTGTCCAGCGCGCTGTTGATCTCGGAAATCGCGCCGAAACGGTATTCCCTCCCTGTGCGCCGGGATATCTCCGGCAACAGAGCAGCGACATCCTCGCGCATGACTTCCTCCTCCGTGGAGTAAAGCCCAAAAACCTGTCCGGGTAAATTCGCCATTTCCTCCAAGGAATCGCGCAGACGTTCCTCTATCGAATAGGTTAACGGAAGGTTGCAAAGGTGAGTTCCCTGTTGAACACAAGCTTCCTCGGGATGGACGATGATGGCGCTGCCATCCAGTCCCTGCCATACGAAGCCCTTCTGACCGCGAATTTCCGCCGGCAATCCGGGCATGCGGCCCGGAAAGAGATATTTGAATCCCAGCTTCGTCAAGATCTGCGGTATTTGCGCGTTCATCCCAAAGGCATCCATGAGCCAGGCAGTATCTATCTCGCGGCCAAATTCCTCCCGATAATAACGTTTTCCAAGAAGAAAATTCCGCAACAGGGCCTCTCCGCATGGCAGATTCGTGTCGGGAATGCAGACGCCGCCACCGACAAGCTCGATTCTACCGTCGGCTATCAGAGAGCGCAGATGCCCGGCATCTTCCGGACAGTCGCGGAGAAAGGTTTGCAAAATATTCGACTGCGCATAGACAAAGCGGAAATCCGGAAAGCGGTCAAAGAGACCGAGGAGCGCGGACAGTTGCCGTGCGCGCACACGATCATAACCCGTTTTCGTCCGCTTCCAAATTATGTCAGAGTGGTGATGCGCAATGATGAAAACAGTTCCCTGTTTATCGGTCGCGCATCCATTTTTCCGTGAGTCTGCCATCGCTTGTATTCCTCCTAAAGATTTATTCTAATTGACTGCCCCGCCGGCACATCGAGCGGCTCGGACTGAAACGCCTTATCCTTCAACGGATCGAAGAACGGATTCTTTGTCAAGACGGCCTTCACCGGCTTGTCGGTCGGGTTATGCACTTCGAGTGACCAGGCATCCTCGCCGGTCTGCGCCAGCGTCAGGAAGAGTTCCGGTTGATCACACGTAACGGGATGGCCGACGAACAAATCCAACTTGCCGTGCAGGATCAGCCGCGCCCAGGCCTTGCCCTCAAGCATGCCGATCGGACGTGCCTGCTTGAGCGTCCGATCGAACAGATAGGCTGTCCAACGCTCATTCAGGTTCGAGACCGTCATAGGCAAGCTGGAAATCAGATCGCCCTCCAATACACCGGAGAAACAGTTCTCTTTCTTTCCGTCTATGTCCAGCACGTAGCGTCGGCTGATGACGGCGCCCGCAGACGCGGCGATCGTATAGGCGGTCTTGCCGCCGTCCAATCCAAAATCGCGGTAGAACCGCTCCACCGTCTCGGTGGTGGCGTTGGACAATTGTTTGGTGTAGGCCGTGGCGCGTGGAATGCCGAGCAGCAGTAATGATATTTCCGCCGATTCTCCCTTCTTTTGCGGTGTCCGCCCGCCAGGCAGAGCGAAAACGATATTTGTGTTCTGCTTCTCCGGCAAGGACAGTTCCGTCTGCAGGCCGGTGGAAAGCGGGAAAACGGCCATGCCGCCCATTGGAGAATCGAGCATGGCGGCGTAAGCGTTTGGCTCGAAGGGGATCACGAGGTTCCGCCGCGCGGATTTCGTCGAGATATCCCATGTCCCAGCGCGAACTGAGCCGTCACTTCCCCGCACCGCCCAGAGCTTAGTCTCGTCAGTGCGGATAAACCCCGCGGTAACGCCGCGATTCGGCAAATCTTTTTTGAGCGTCAAACGCATCGTCCACAAAAATACCGCCAGCGGATTGTCGGGATCAATATTGACAAAACTGTTGCGCTTTACCAATGTGAAATCAGTCGCCGGCTCGGTTCTCCATAGAGTGTGCCATACATTCGCCGCGCGGATGCCGTCGCCGAACTTGTGATCGTAACGTCCTTCGCCGATGTTGACATCGCCGGTGTGCAGGAGGCGGAACGCCTCGCAGACCGATGGCGCCGCAAGATCGTCTCCTTCAGTTCGGCGAAGCGATGCCGGTGCGAAGAAGACCGGCTCACCGTAAGCCGCGCCATCGAAGGCCGGCGCGCCAAGCAGCGAATCAGTTTTAAAAGCGCCGGAGGGGCTGATTTCCCGTCCGTCCACGCGTTTGTTCGGAGTGGCTAACGGCTGATTGCCGCCAAGCTGAATCCCGATGCCATCCTTATTTGTCAAATAGCCGTAGCTGAGCTGGTTGTTCCGGTCAGCGCAGTTGAATTCTTCCAGGCGATGGTTGCGATCCCACTGCTCCTGGCCGATGGCGCGCTTGCCTTCAGTGTCGGTAACCACCAGCGTCAGGCTATGTTGTTTGTCGTGAGGAAGTTCCAACTCGAATTCAAATTCATTCTTCCCCTCCGGCAGAAAGCGGCGGAACAGCTTTTCACCGTCATAAACAGTAAGCTCCCGCAGTCCAACGGGCGATTTTGCTTTGCCGCGCACCCGCCAGCGCAGATTCTGCCAGACAAAATCTCCCGGCAGTCCGCCTTCATAATCACGCGGGTCGGTGAAGCTCCAATCCACGATCTCCGGACCGCCGGTGATAAATACGCGCGTCGGATTATCGGGATAGAAATGCCATTGATTCCAATAGGCGGCAACAATATTGTTACCCGAAATTTCATCGCCGACAGCGGATGCTCCGCCTGCAGGCAGGCGCAATATCGTGCGCCATGGACTGGCGGCAATTTGGGCGGGGGCAGTCATAAAATCAATTGCAATTGGCACCGCGCCTTGTCCAGCCGCCGCCACCTGACGATGCCCGATGCTTGCGTCCTCGACCAGCTTCCCCTGATTCGATACGACGACCGCGAAGGCATCCCAGTTGGAGAAGAAATTGGCGAACGGCGCCGCATCCTCTCCAAAAAGATAATTACCGGCTGTCAGTTTGAATCCGCAGGTCGTATACGCATAGTCAAGAGTGGTCATGGCAAGCTGCCCCTTGACGAAAGGCTGATCGGGAACTAGGCTCGTGTCACGGGAGATAAATACCTTGCCGTCCTCCGAAAGGAAGTGCTTCGGTGGATACATGAAACTTGTTCCGTAGTAGAAATAATGGTTGCCAACTTCATCATCAATAGTGAAACCCGGAATAGCTGCGAATTTCGCATCTGTGAACTTCGCGCAGTCCTTTTTAAGATTATCAAAATTCTCCATAGACAGGGAACTGAACTCCTCGAGGAATACGATGAACGAAAGTCCGTTCTTCTTTGCCTCCGCAACCCACTCCTCAACCGTCCCCTCCCCGGAAGAGTATTTTGTCATCGCGCCAATCAGCCCCGGATTTGAAGCCGACAACTCGAAACGTTTTACATTTGCATCCCAGACAAACGGCGTTACGAACTTGGTCTTGAAC
>JAGVIF010000442.1 GCA_020056205.1 Lentisphaeria bacterium
CGAACCGCGGTCGCGGCGCTCGCTTCGAGCAGGCAAGCAGGAACAGATATTTTCGTCAATTCGATTAGTGGCTTAATAACTTTTCATAAAACTGTTTAACGACGAGGATCAATTCCATGGAAAAACTTAGCGCGGACCAAATAGAGGCCTGGTTGCTTGAAGAAATCTCGACGATCACCGGCGCCAATGCAAAACTCCTTGACCCTTCACTGTCGCTTTCGCAAAACGGCATTTCCTCCATGGGCTTCGTGGAATTGGTTCTGGGAATCAGCCGGCAATGGAACATTGAACTGCTCGATTCGGGAATCTCCCCTTCCGATGTCGTTTCAGTTAAAGCGTTTGCGGCGAAAATCGCGAGGATGGGCAAAAAATAAAGTGCAGTCCTCAAAGAAAAAATATTATTGCAACGGGATTGACTGGATCGCCGCCGCGCTCAACTACCAGTGCCGTCTTACCCCGGCCCGTGGAAATAATTTTCTGATCGTCCTTGAACTCGGAGACCGGTTCTCCCCCGCCGGAAAAGCCCGTTTGCTGGATGCCTGCCAGACCATGCTTCCCATGCTCGGCGGAAGCATCAGGCGCGCCTGGCATCTGGCTCCATATTGGCGGCAGGGCGACGGCCCCGAAGTTCCGTTCTCGGAAAGCTCCGCAACTGACGGAACCAGCGCCGATTCCGCTCTGCATATATTTGCGAATGAACCACTTCCGAAGAAGACAAGCATCGAGATAAAGCTGATTTCCTGTAACGGCGCGGAACGCCTCATCTTCAAATTCAGCCATCTTCTTTTTGATGGCCGCGGGGCGGAACTCCTCCTGAAATCCATTGATGAAGAAGATTTGGAAACTATTGCAGCGCATCCGGGATTGCCGACCCCCGAACTTGATGGATGGTCGGATAAATTTCAGGCAGGGAAGATAGTCCACCGCAAAAGACTGGCGATTCTGCGGCAACATAAGATCGCCGCCCTGCCATCCGCGCAAATGACCACCATGCCCGCCGGATTCCGCATAATACAACTGGATACCGCCACCAGCGCCGACATCCGAAAAAAATCCGATCGCGAAGCCGGTCCGTTCATGCTCGGCATCTATCTGGCATCCATTGTCTGCCTCCGCTTCGACCAAATTTTGAATGTCCGCGGCGTCAACGGCGATATCATCCTGCCAATGTCCGTCGATCTACGGGGATTTGGTATTCCAGCCAACACCGTTTTTTTCAATCAATGGAGTTTTTCGCCGCTAGTCGCCGAACGCGATGAACGCCGGGAACTTGCAGACTGGATAGATAAATTAAAAAAACAGATGATGTCGAATGCCGCCGGAAGTATCCCCCAGTCGCTTCGCGCCGCATCCATGCTGGCCCGCGTCCTCCCTTTGCCGGCGCTGGCGCTTTTCGCGAAAAACATCTTTGGCGGCGCCGCCGGAAGCATTATGTTCTCGTTCATGTCAGGCAGTTCCATCGCATCAGCTTTTATCGAAACTCCTTTGCTCAATATGTATCACCTGCCGCTCATGCCGCCGCATCCCGGCATCGGCGTCTTCTTCAACAGGTTCGAGGATCGTATCAATGCCGTGCTTTCATATCGGCAAGGGATACTTTCAGAAATTGAAATTGACGACTTCGCATCTTCCATTGAAAAATCACTGCGACAACAATGAACTGAAAACATGAATCTTTATCGGACAATAAAAAGAGAGGTCGGATATTATGATGGCGTCGCCGTCATCGAGGATGACCGGGTCATAAACTACCAGACACTGTTTGCGGATGTCGAAAAAACGGCGCTAATCCTGCTGTCTTCCGGAATCGTCCCCGGCGCCAGAGTTGCCATCAATGGCGACAACTCCTACGAATATGTGCTCGTCTGTCTGGCGCTTCTGTCCATTGATGCTGTCATTGTCCCGATCTCAACCAGCGCCGGCGCGGCGGAGATGAAAAACATCATTGAACGCATCGCTGTAAATTTTTTAATTTCCGACCGGTTGGACGCGGGCGGGCGCCCGCTGTTTGAAGGAGACTTTTTCCGCCGGCACAGAATTATTCCGATCAAACGCGAAATCAGGCCGCTTGCGTTGGCGAATGGCCGCCGCCCGGCCTTCATCCGCTTTTCCTCCGGGACAACCGGGAGCAGTAAAGGGGTAGTGCTCTCCCATCACGCCGTTCTCGAACGGACAGCCGCCTGCGCCGGACTGGGGATAACGCGAGGCGAACATATCCTGTGGGTATTGGACATGGCATTTCATTTTATCGTCACCATTCTGCTTTTTATCAGGAAATCCGCGTCCATTGTCATCTGTGGGCATCCCGTCGAGACCAGAATGATTTCCACATTGCGACAATTCCCTATCCGTCTCGTCTACGCAACACCCTACCATTACCGGTTGATGATCAGCTCATCCGAGCTCAACAAAGAGGATATGCCGGGTATCCGTATGTTGATTTCCACCGCCATGAAGCTCCCCGCGGCCACGGCAAATGCCTTCAACCATAAATTCGGCGTCAGCCTGGCGCAGGCTTATGGAATTATTGAGATTGGACTCCCCTGCCTGAACAGTTCATGCGCAAATGAGAAGACCGACTCAGTTGGCCGGATTCAGCCCGGATACAGCGCGCGGATCAAGAACCCGGACACGGATGGCGTCGGTGAAATCCTCATTCAAGGTCCCGGCATGTTCGACGCCTATTTTTCCCCGTTCCTGCCGCGGCAGAAAGTATGTCCGGATGGATGGTTCAACACCGGCGACATCGGTTATATTGGTACGGAGCGCTATCTTTTCATCGTCGGACGCTCGAAAAATGTGATAAATTTTGCGGGCATGAAAATATTTCCGGACGAGGTTGAAGCTGTTCTCTGTTCTCATCCGCTGATTGCCGAAGCCCGAGTCTATGGCAGGCAAAATCATCTTTTCGGCGAAATCCCTGCGGCTGAAATAGTTATGAAGAATCCGGAACAAGCCGTCACCGACCTATCGCGGCAATTGCGCCGCCACTGTTTCGCCCGTTTATCCGAATACAAAGTCCCGAAAGAGTTCACCCTCGTAGGCGCTATCCGGAAAACACTAAGCGGCAAAATAGTCAGGAGCGAGAAAACATGTTGAAACGCCGCCGGATGAAAGAACTGCATGAATCTCGACACTGCCCTCAATGCTGGCGCGACGGCATGACCAACTTCCTCGCCTTTTTCGTTATCTACACAGGCGTCTATCGCAAAGCGGTTCCCTTCGTAGATGAGCTTCTCCGTCAAAGCGGGGAAAATACAATCGTTGACTTGTGTAGCGGCAACGGCCTCTACATCTCGCGATTTTTAACCTCGTTGAGAAAACTTGCGCCCGGGCGAAAAGTCTATGCTGTCCTGACCGACCGCTGTCCAAACAGGAATTCAGCCTTGAAAATCACGAAACTTGAAAATGGAAATATCAGATACTTCCCCGAAGCGATTGACGCCCGCGACGCCTTGCGCAAACTGCCGGGAATCCATGTCATGTTTTCGTCCCTGCATCATTTCGATGAGGAGGAACTGACGGCATTGCTGCAAAGCGCCGCCGCCGCC
>JAGVIF010000512.1 GCA_020056205.1 Lentisphaeria bacterium
AGTTCGACAAGCTCACCGCAAACAGGCTCACTGCGGGCAAGCTCAGGACAGGCGAAACACTCGAAACACAACTTAGGTATAATTTTGAGATTCGCAATTTGCCAGTAAAGTTCTTGGGTGTATAATTTGCTCCCTAACACCCAATCTATCAAGTCCGGGAGAAATAAAATTCTTAATTTGAATTTTAATTTGATTCGGTTATATTCGTGTCCTAATCGGAGAACATAATAATGCAGGCGAGAATCATTGACGGCAAAAAAGCTTCTGAAGAACTGAATCAGGAAACGGCGATAGAGGTTGCGAATCTCGCGCGTTCCCACAATTTACAGCCGGGTCTGGCTGTGGTTCTCATAGGAGACGACCACGCTTCGTCTGTCTATGTGAATATGAAGGCGAAAAAAACCATTGAATTGGGGATTTATTCCGAAAAAATTGTTCTGGATAAAAACGCCGCCGCGGATGAGGTTCTCCAAGTGATAGCGCGCCTGAATAAAAACCCGAAGATTCACGGAATTCTTGTTCAGTCCCCGCCTCCCCCTCAGATGGATGAGTCTTTGATTGTCCGCGCCATAAATCCCGCTAAAGACGTGGATTGTTTTCACCCCGTGAATGTCGGCAAACTCTTGCTCGGGGAGAATGACGGTTTCTATCCGTGCACCCCCTACGGGATAATGATTTTGCTTGAAAAGAACGGTATAGATACTGTGGGAAAACACTGCGTAATCATAGGCCGCTCAAACATCGTCGGCAAACCGATGATGGCGCTTCTCGTTCAAAAGGAGAAAGGAGCAAATGCCACCGTAACAGTTTGCCACTCAATGACTAAAAATATATCGGACCACACGCGCCGCGCCGATATTGTAATCGCCGCAATAGGCAAAGCCGAATTTTTAAAGGTGGATATGATAAAAGACGGCGCTGTAGTCGTGGATGTTGGGATAAACAGAATAGAGGATTCTAAGTCCCCGAAAGGATACAGGATAGTCGGCGATGTCGCATTTGAGGAAGTCGCGCGCAAAGCCTCGTGGATAACGCCTGTGCCGGGCGGGGTCGGCCCTATGACTATCGCCGCGCTTATGCGCAATACACTCAAAGCCTGTAAACTACAAAATAACATCAACGGTTGATCGTGTGTCCCCGAATTCGATACGTAAATATTCACCTGATTCCGAAATCAGCGGCTGACTGCGATTCTCGCAGTTTTATCAAAATGAAACTAAATTGATAAAATCGGTGTTCATCGGTGGTGAAGTTTCAAAGGAGATAAGCGGCTACGAAATTCGCAAAAGTTCCTTTCTGTATTTGTCTTCTTATTTCCGACATTAGGTTGAAATAGAAATGAAGGTTGTGTATGGTGAGGAGTCTTATTCCGAGTATTTCGCCGACGTTTAGCAGGTGTCTTATGTATGACTTGCTGAAGTTTTTGCAGGCATAGCATTGGCAATTTTCGTCAACGGGGCCGGTATCTTTTGAATACCTTGCCGCTTTCACGGGGATATCTTCGCCGTTGTTGATGAAAGCCGTTCCGTGGCGGGCGAGGCGTGTCGGCAGGACGCAGTCAAACATATCTATTCCCTCCGCCACAGCCTTTACTATTTGTTTTGGCATCCCGGAGCCCATCAGGTATCTTGGTTTTATTTCAGGAAGAAGCGGTTCTGTCCATCTGATGCATTCGAGCATGAGCTCCTCCGGTTCTCCCACGCTCAATCCTCCGATGGCGTAGCCGTCGAACCCAAGCGAGACAAGTTCGGACGCCGATTTTTCGCGAAGTTCGCGAAAGGTGGAACCCTGAACGATGCCAAAAATCTTTTGATCGTCTCCGATGGGAAAATCTATTGAAGCCTTCTCCCATTCCGTCGTGATGTTCAAAGATTTCAACGCGTCATCGTATGAACACGGATACGGCGCGCACTCGTCAAACGCCATTATTATGTCAACTCCGAGTTCTTTTTGTATTCCGATTGATTCACCGGGTCCGAGAAAAATCCTGCTGCCGTCTATGTGCGAAGAAAATTCAACGCCGTCTTTCCCTATTTTTCTTATTTTGGCAAGACTGAAGACCTGGAAGCCTCCGCTGTCGGTGAGTATAGGTTTGTGCCATCCGCAGAATTTGTGCAATCCTCCGGCGTTTTTAATCACATCAATGCCCGGGCGAGTGAGAAGATGATAAGTGTTGGCGAGCATTATCCGCGCGCCGAGTTCCTCAAGTTCGAGAGGCGTGACAGTTTTGACTGTCGCCCGCGTTCCTACCGGCATAAAAACCGGAGTTTCGACATCTCCGTGTGAAGTTCGCAAAATTCCGCTTCTCGCTTTTGTCTCAGAGCATTTATTTTTAAGTTCAAAAAACATAAAAAGGGATCACTAATAGAGATACAGAGACATAAGGGACACAAGGGACATATTATTTTTCGATTTGGTGATTTAAAGATTTGGAGATTTTTTATTCTTCCCGACCGCTGGTTCTCCACTCTGACACTCTGATATTTTTCCAATTGCCGATTTTTAATTCAATTATCGAATAGGTCGGATCGGACGGATCGGACGGATTTTTTTCGCACTTCGGATTCGGCAAGCTCACCGCAGGCCGCACTTTTGCATTCCCGAACTTATCAATCATTTTCTCACATGAAGGCATCCCGATGTCTATCGAGAATCGGGATAAACTCCGGCGCAAAGTTTTTCTTCGTTCGATGTTGGATGTTCAATGTTCGACGTTCATTTTCTCTTTCTCCTTTGAAACTGCCGCTTTTTTTGGGGTCGAATGTCGCTGAGTTAATGCGCATTTCGAAGTAGCGCGGGTCTATTTGACCCGCGACTATCGGGTCAGATAGACCCGAGTTACCCTGTGGCAACCGCCTTAACTTAGCGTCATTCGGGTCGGCATCGCTTTATTGAGGTAATTGCAAAACTTCAATTCCCGGTCGGACAAGTCCGACCCTCCACGCCCGAAACGGGCGTAAAAATGGAGGGCCACGCTCGCCGTGGCCGGTTATTTTCACGGTATCGGTCTTGACCTTGCCGAGCGAAGCGACGCTTGCCAAGGGCAAAACCAAGACCATGCAATTTTCAACCTAAAGCAGTTATAGATATAGGACAAGCCTCTGGCTTATTTGCCATCTAATCATCCGTGGAACGGCAGTGGAACTGCATTGTAATTCATATCTTATTTATCACAAAGAACTTACATTAAATTAGGCCGATTGAACCGCAAAACTTAGGTTGAAATTTCTTGGCTTTAAATTAGAATCACATAATTTGTCCGAGTTTTTTGAAGAATTCCATTCGGCGTTTTGCGTCTGCTTCGGCGTCTTTAAAGATGGCTTCGGCTTCCTGTGGGGCGGTTTTCAGGAGGGCGGTGTATCTGCGTTCGCCCCTTATGAACTCCTGATAGCTGGCGGTGGCGTCCTTTGTTTCCCATACGAATGGAGATTTTCCTTCGGCAAGGAGAGCCGGGTTGTACCTGTAAAGAGGCCAGTAGCCGGCATCCACCGCCCGTTTTTCCTCAGTTTGAGATTTCATCATGTCAATTCCGTGGGCTATGCACGGGGAGTAAGCCATGATGATTGAAGGTCCATTGTAAGCCTCAGCCTCTTGAAATGCTTTTAAAGTTTGCACCCTGTTAGCGCCCATTGCGATTGAAGCCACATAGACATACCCATAGCTCATGCACATAAAACCGAGATTTTTCTTGGTCAGGCGTTTTCCTGAATTTGCGAATTTCGCAACAGCTCCGATAGGCGTTGACTTGGACGCCTGTCCGCCGGTGTTTGAATATACCTCGGTGTCGAGGACGAGTATATTGACATTTCTTTTCTGGGCGACTACGTGGTCGAGCCCTCCGAATCCTATGTCGTAAGCCCATCCGTCTCCGCCGATAATCCATACGCTTTTATCAACAAAATAATCCTGGAGTTCGCGGATTTTTTCAAGGATCAGCTTCGCTTCTCCGGAGGCGTCAGCTATTGTTTTTGGGAGGAGCATTTTCACCGCGTTTTGGGCAGCGACGGCTTCAGCCGCTTTCGCGTCCCACAACGTGATTGAATGTTTGAGGGCGGCTGACAAATCGGAGTTTGTTCCGATCGACAATATTTTTTCGATGTTCAGTCTGAGTTGTTTTCTGTTGTTGTCAACGGCGAGTCTCATTCCGAAGCCATATTCCGCGTTGTCCTCGAAGAGGGAATTAGCCCAGGCCGGTCCTCTGCCTTCTTTTGTTTTGCAATACGGCGTGGTCGGGAATGTCCCGCCGTATATAGAGGAACATCCGGTGGCGTTGGCTATTATCATTCTGTCGCCAAAGAGTTGGGTAACAAGTTTCACGTATGGAGTTTCGCCGCATCCCGCGCAGGCTCCCGAGAATTCAAAGAGAGGCTTTTTAAACATTGCTCCCTTCAGGGTTTCCTCGGGGGCTCCGTCGAGAACATTGTCGGGCAGGTTCTCAAAAAATTTATAGTTTTCGATCTGACCAACTTCGTGTTCCAATTTCAAAGCGCTGAATTCAAGAGCTTTTTCCTTAGCCGGGCACGTCTCGACGCAAACTCCGCAACCGGTGCAGTCGTCAACATACACTTGGATTCGATAGTCAAGGTTTTTGTCGTTTTTGGTCTTGGATTTTACCGTCGCGAACGATGCCGGCGCCTTTGCCGTGTTTTCCGGCGCTATTTGTTTTGCCCTTACAACGGCGTGCGGGCACGCCATTACGCACATATTGCATTGTATGCATTTGTCGGACAACCATTTAGGAACGCGCGGGGCTATTCCTCTTTTTTCAAGAGCGCTTGTTCCCGTCGGAAGAACTCCGTCAAACGACATTCTTGAGACAGGCACATCGTCGCCCTTCAGGTGCATAAGAGGCTCAATTATCCCTTTGGCGAAAGCGTCGGCGTCATCGCTGATGAGTTTCGCGGGTTCGTAAGATGCTGTTATTTTCGATGGGATATCAACTTCTTTCAGGGCTTCGGATGTTTTATCCACACAGAGCCAATTCATTTTCACTATATCTTCGCCTTTCGCCCCGTATGTTTTCTTAATCGCGTCTTTTATAAGCTGGGTGGCCTTTTCCCTTTCGAGCACGCCGGAAATGAGGAAGAAGGCGGTCATCATAACCGTGTTGATTCTCGCTCCAAGCCCGCATTCACTGGAAATTTTCAGGGCGTCAATATTATAGAATTTGATTTTCTTTTTTTTGATTATTTCCTGCATATCGCGGGTGAGATGGTTAAATACTTCTTTGTTGTCCCACTCGGAATTGAGCAGGAAAACTCCTTCTTTGCTTATTCCGGACAACATATCGTAGCGCCCGATGTATGCCGGATTATGGCAGGACGCAAAACTCGGATTATCTATGAGATAGGAGGATTTTATCGGGCTTGCGCCAAATCTGAGATGGGAGATTGTGATTCCGTATGATTTTTTTGAATCGTAGACAAAATATCCTTGCGCATACATATCGGTGTTGTCGCCGATTATCTTGATGGAGTTTTTGTTCGCCCCCACTGTTCCATCGGAACCAAGCCCCCAAAACATACAGCTGACAACATCATCCGGCTCGGTGTTTATTTTTTTATTTATTGGAATGGAGAGATTGCTCACATCGTCATTTATTCCGACAGTAAATCCGTGAAAGGCTTTGCCGTCGAGATGCTCATAAACGGCGTTCGCCATGGAGGACGTGAATTCCTTGCTTGAAAGACCGTAACGCCCGCCTATTATTTTTATTTTTGAACCTTTAAGCGCCCCTACAACGTCCATGTAAAGAGGTTCTCCGATGGAGCCGGGCTCTTTTGTCCTGTCGAGGACGGCAATCTTTTTTGTTGTTTTAGGAATGACAGACAGGAAATCTTCAACAGAGAAAGGTCTGTATAATCTGACAAACACCGCCCCGACTTTTTTGCCTTTCGCCACGAGATAATTGACGGTTTCCTCTATTGTTGCGCATGCGGATCCCATTGCCACAATTATCTTTTTCGCGTCTGGAGCTCCTACGTAGTCAAACAGTTTATATTTTCTCCCGGTAAGCTCTCCGACTTTTTGCATATATTCTTTTACAATATTCGGACATTCATCATAATATTTATTGATAGTTTCTCTGCCCTGGAAATACACGTCCGGATTTTGAGCGCCTACTTTTAAAACCGGATTTTCGGGTCTGAGCGCCCTGTTCCTGAATTGCTCTATGTATTTGTGTTCAACAAGTTTGGCCATATCCTCATAGGATATTTGTTCAACTTTTTGTATCTCGTGCGAAGTCCTGAATCCATCGAAGAAATTGATAAACGGTATCTGCGATTTCAATGTCGCCAGATGGCTGACCAGCGCCAAGTCCATAATTTCCTGGATGGAATTTGCCGACATAAGAGCAAATCCGGTGTTTCTCGCCGACATCACGTCGGAATGATCTCCGAAAATTGAGAGCGACTGGCACGCGAGGGAGCGCGCCGATACGTGAAAAACTGTGGGTAGCATTTCCCCTGCAATCTTGTACATATTTGGGATCATCAGCAGAAGACCCTGTGAGGCGGTGAATGTCGTTGTCAACGCTCCGGCGCTCAACGCGCCGTGCACGGCTCCGGCGGCGCCGGCCTCAGACTGCATTTCAACGAGTTCCACAGGTAGCCCGAACATATTTTTCTTTCCTTGGCCCGCCCATTCATCCGCATATTCACCCATGTTGGATGAAGGGGTTATCGGATAAATCGCCGCCACCTCGCTGAACGCGTAAGCCACATGTGTCGCCGCCGTGTTCCCGTCAATTGTTACCATTTTTCCGGACATTTTTTCTCCTTGGCTAATAATTTATTGATAATTTATATTCCGTGAAAGGACGCTCTGTTTTCGTTTAAAAATACGAGAGCGGTAAAAAGAACGGGTTACGCTAATCCATTCGAGGGCGTTGTCAAGAAATAAAACAAATTTTTTGTCATTTTTCAGCTCCGCTTTTTAGGCGCTGTCTTGATTTGTTGAAAAGCTATTTTATATTTGCTTTAAGATGAATAAAACCGAACTTTTAACTGAAATAAATAAGATAAGGCTGAATCCGGGGCGGATGCTCGGACAGAATTTCATGGTTGACGGCAATATGCTTGATTTCATAGTCAAGAGCGCGTCTCCTGATGACGGTGAAACTATAGTCGAAATAGGACCCGGCTTTGGGCCTCTTACAAAAAAGTTGTTGCCGCGCGCCGCCGTAACAGCTATTGAAATGGATGTAAAATTGTATTCTTATTTGAAGGCAAATATCGTCTCCCCAAATTTTAAACTCGTTCACGCCGACGCCTTGCGCGTGGACTACCAAGAATTAATCGGCGGAAATTCGTTTCGCGTGGTCTCAAATATGCCTTATTCGATAAGCAGTCCGTTTGTAATGAAAATGACGGAGCTTGAGAATCCTCCCGTAAAAATGCATCTTGTCCTGCAGAAGGAGACTGCCGGGCGTTTTGCGGCGCGGCCGGGACCCAAAGAATATGGGGCTGTCTCCGTCCTTGTTCAAACCGTTTATGCTGTGGAAAAGATAAGAAATATTCCGCCGGAAGTTTTTTATCCAAAACCCGATGTGACATCATCCTTGGTGTCATTTGTAAAAAGAGATTCCATCCCGACACGTCTTGAGAGACAAGAACTCTCAAGGTTTGTCAAGGCTTCTTTTTCAAAAAGAAGAAAAAAACTCGTCAACAATCTCGATGATTTCTATGACCGCGCCGGCATCCTTGCTTTTTTTCTCAAAAAAGGAATAGACGAAAATATCAGAGCGGAAAGAATCGGCGTGGAAAGTTATCTGGAAATGTCCCGTGAAATATTGCGGATATATCCCTGAGTTTATTGTTTAATTATCAACATGTTATAAATTATTTATGTCGAATCCGTCACAAATTCAGGTGATATATATAGGAACCTACTGCGGAGAGAGAAGCAAAGGCATATATGTATCTGAAATTGATATGCTCACGGGCGAACTAACTCCGCCAAAACTTGCCGCTGAAACAAGAAACCCGACATTTCTCGCGACAGATTCTAAATGCTCATTTCTATATGCCGCAAATGAAATCGAGAACTACGGCGGCAAAAAAGACAGCGGATCAGTCAGCGCCTTTCCATAGACAGAAAGAGCGGAGCGCTCTCGCCTCTAAACAGCGTGTCTTCCGGCGGCGGAGGTCCTTGCCATCTGACGCTTGACCGCTCAGATAAATTTCTCATAACTGCCAATTACTCGGGGGGAACTTTCTCGGTCATTCCGGTCAAAAAGGATGTCGGCGTCGGCGAAGTTTCCACAGCGATTAAACATGAGGGGGGTGGCGCCAACAAGAAAAGCCAAGCCTCTCCTCGCCCGCACTGCATAACACTGGATGCCGCCCCGCCGGATGCTTTGTGTTTATCTGCGACCTCGGAACAGACAAAATCATGATTTATGAGTTCAATCAGGCTGATGGATCAGTAAAACCCGCCATGAGCCCTTTTGTGAAAATCAAGCCGGGCGCTGGACCGCGCCACCTCGTGTTTCATCCGGCAGGCCGTTTCTCATATCTGATAAATGAATTTGATTCAACTGTCAACGTTTTTTCTTACAATGCCTCTGAAGGCTCGCTGAAGGAGCTTCAGACCATCAGCAGTCTCCCTGAAAATTTTATCGGGAAAAACACCGGCGCGGAGATAGGAATCGCCCCGTCCGGAAGATTTCTTTACGCATCAAACAGAGGACATGACAGTATCGCTGTTTTCACTGTGGATCAGGAAAGCGGCAGGCTTTCATCCTTGGAACATACGGCTTCAGGAGGAAAAAATCCGCGATTCTTTGGGATTGACCCGTCCGGCAGGTGGCTTCTCTCTGCAAACCAATCGTCGGACAATATAACAGTCTTCAAGATTGACGCCAAAACAGGAAAACTTAAATCTGCCGGCAAATCCATTGAAATAGGCTCTCCTGTATGCATAACTTTTATTCCATGAATTTTCGATAGGCTTATACAAATGCGGGGCGTCATAGGTCTTCGATCAATACATTCGATTTGGAATCTTCAGCGCTCTTTTCAATATCGTTCATTGTCATAATGATTTTTTTCATGTCTTGATCGGCTTCATCGGGGACATCCGTTTCGTTTCCGTCAATTTTGTTTAGGATATATGAAACCGTCAGATTCCTTATGTCTATGGCAGGGAGATATTGAATGTCCTCGCTTTTATTTTCATAATGTTCGACTATTATGCCGCTTTGGCACAGTTGCCCGGCGATCTGCCGAACCGTCATTAAAGGTATCCGAGTTTTTTCAGATATTTCAGCATCGGAGATGCGTATTCCCGCCTTGAAAGCTTTGGAAATAAGCGAAGCTATTCGGAGCGAAATTGCCTTCGTTTTTTTGTTGTTATTTTTAGCCGGCATGGCTCCGTGTTCATAAAGGTCTGCGGTTTGAAATGCGCACGATATTTCCACTCCGAACAGAAGGACAAGCCAGCTGAGTTGAAGCCATACTAAGAATAGAGGGAGGGCGGCAAAGCTCCCATAAATGGCGTCGTAGCCTGTCAATTCGACCTGTAATTTTATATACAACCACTGCAATATTTGATAAATTATGCCGGCGCTCACTCCTGCGGTTACGGCTGATTTTAATCTCACCTTGGTATTGGGAATGAAAATGTATATGAAGGCCATAAGCAGACACGGAATAATATACGAGACGAGTTTCAGGACGAGGAAAAAAAGTATGGCAAGATAAATAGCGGCTCCGTGAGCGGTCAGCAAAGAACTTATCTTTGTATTTAAAAAAACCGTTATGCTTCCGCTGAGGATTATCAAAGCCGGAGCAATTATAACGACAGATATATAGTCGCTGAATTTTCTCGCTAAACTCCTCTGCGCGGCGGTCTTCCAGATGTTATTGAAAGAATCTTCAATATTTCCGAGAAGTTTTATTATGGTGTATAGAAGAGCGAGAACTCCGACCCCCGCTATCGCGCCGCTCTTTGTGTTTTCTATAAGCGACCCCGCAAAACCAATTATGTAGACCACCGCCTCGTGTTGTTGTGAAAACTCATCAAGCAGTCTTTCCCTCAGATTATCTTCAAATCCGAAGCCTCTTGCTATTCCGAAGAACATCGCGACAACAGGAACAATGGACAAAAGTGTGTAATATGTCAGCGCGGATGCGTGCAAAAAACATTTGCCATCCGAAAAACCGCGAAAAGAAAGAAAAATCACTCTCAGAAATGTCAGATATAATTTTTTTATCCCGCTTGTTTTCTGAACGTTGACTTTCCAGATGTCATCATTAAAATATTTTAAAATTCTTCCCATATTTAGTGTCTTTGTTTTAAAGTTCGTCTTTGAAACTACTACTTTTTTCGGGGTCGGGGTCGGTATCGCTATCGGCATCGCAATTGATTGAAAAGCAGTCAGAATTCAGCGTCCTACCCCGAGCGCTTACGCCTCGGGGTTTTATCAAAATGAAACTAAATTGATAAAATCGGTGTTCATCGGTGGTGAAGTTTC
>JAGVIF010000341.1 GCA_020056205.1 Lentisphaeria bacterium
CCGATGGCAATAGGCGGCGCCCCCGCGCCGCTTGCCAAAGGCAAAACCGCGACCCTCCATTTTTACGCCGCATGTGTGGAGGGCCACGCTCGCCGTGGCCGGTTATTTTTACGGTCGCGGCAAGCGCGACCCTCCACAATTTTCACAATTCAGCCTTACGTAGTATACTGTCAATATGTTATAAAATAATTTCTCTCGAATTCGTCACGGATTCAGGTTTAATGCCTCCTGCCATATTTTCGCCTCTTGCGTTGCGGCGCCGCACAATCCCTTTTTCCCGCAGCCACACAGTGATTCGCATGCCTCTTGTTGTTCGGGCGGCAGAGTAAAGACAATTCCGGCGTTCTTCAGAATGGGCGCAAGCATTTCCTGGCGTTTATTGCAAATGCATGTGAAGGGCGCAAGTTCCATCTTGTCTTTCTCTGAAGCGTTCACAAAAAGCATGTTCATAACTCCTTGCTGATACGAGACAAGCGAGTTTAGTTTGAGAAGCGCGTCCTTTTTTTTCCGCTCCTCCAATTCCGATGCGGACTTAAGCGCCAGCCGGGCATTGTCCAACATTTTTTCAAAAAGCGCGGAGTCAATTTTTCCATCCTTTTCATATTTTTTTACCGCCTCGTTCAGCCTTTCGTTGGAGAAGATTATTCTCAACTCGGTCTTATGCGCCTTGTCAATAGAAACGAAAAATTGCGCCTTCTCTGTTATCAGCTTCAGCGGGTAGAGAATGTCTCCGGGCGCTGCTACAGATGATGACATGAAGGCATAGAGTAGCAACGTGGACGAGAAAATCAGGATGGCGGCCCTTCTCAAGGCGGCAAAGGGAAATGGTTTTTTCACGGACTGCCCGCCGGCTTTTAATTTTGCAAGCGCGAGCATGGCGCCTCTAATGTCTGCCGCCGGGTCAGGGAGGGATTTCAGCTTTTCTGATGTTTCGATTAAACCGAGAATTTCCTCTGCCGTAGAATCCGGGCAATCTTTGAGGATTTTATCAATCCCCCCGCCGGATGGAATGCCGTCGAGGCATCTATCGAGCAGTTCCTCAATTTTTCTGTTATCTTCTTTCATTTTTTCTCTCCCCCTTCCGCAAAAATTTTTCTGAGCGCGGAAAGCCCCCTGAACTGTATTGCCCTGACCGCCCCATGACTTTTTCCGGTTATCCCGGCTATTTCCAATGAGTCGAAGCCTTGAAGAAAGCGCAGTATCAGAACCTCCCGCTGTTCGTCGGGGAGCTGAGCAAGGGCGTTTTCAATGTCAATTCCGGCATTGATAATCCCGATCTGATCCACGCGGGAAGGCAGATTCTCAATGTTACTGTCCTCGTAATTTGCCGATTCCCTTGTGTTTTTCGATCTCCAGTGATCGGTTAGCACATTCCGTGCTATCTTGTAAAGCCAAGCCTCGAAATTGCCGTCCTGACGATTTATATTCTTTACGACCTTGTGAAACACCTCGGCCGTCAGATCCTCGTAATCCGAACGGTTGCTTCGATAATACATATACTTAAGAATTTTAGGGTAATAAAATTCATATACAAACCCCATGGCGCGCAGATCGCCATCGGTTCTTGCTTTTTCAATAAGCTGATTTAATAAATCTTTTTCTTCAGGGCTTTTCATATTAAGACGACGGAAACTTAAAAACGTTACATTACGGTTTGCGCAGAGGCAACATCTGGCGGATTTCCCTCTCGCCGTTCACCTTGCTCCAAAGCTGAACATCTCTGAACAAAATTTTGACCATGCGCGATGGGCTGAAACCAGCGGATTCGGCAGTTTCGCGCAGGGAGTATGATTTTTTGGCAAAAATATCAAGAAGGCGGGCCGTCCAGAGCGGATACAGAGGATTTTTCAGCGACGGCTTCTCCACGGAACAAAAATTTAACCCGGCAGTATCGCATCTTATATCAAACGCTATTTTTCTCCTTAGCTTGCGCAAGGCTATAGCCCTGTTTTCAGTTTGATATCTGCTTTCTGAGGCGATTGCCGAGATATGCGACGGGGGATGGAAAAGCCTGACGGCTGAAGATGTCTTGTTCACCTTTTGTCCACCCTTTCCGCCCCTTTTCTGAGCCTCAAATGAGGATTGCGCAATCAATTCCTCGTCGCTCATTTGAAGCCACTTGTCTCTTTCACCGGCTTTCACGGAACTGCTGTCGTAAATATTCACTGAACTCATATCCGCTGTTTTTAAACTCCATTCTATTTCGAGACTATTAGCAACTCACAATAATTTTAGGGAAAATATTACAGACCGTCTATCTTTCAAGGGTTGAAAAACAAAATATAGGATTTATCTTTCCGCCTAAAATTTAGCGACCCGCTGCGCTTGCGCAGTTTTATCAATAAGAAACTGCCCAAGAAGGACACACGCTAAAGCTGTGAACTCCAACGGCAGTTTCAAAGGAGCGACCTACTGCGAATTTCGCAGTTTTATCAATAAGAAACTGCCCAAGAAGGACACACGCTAAAGCTGTGAACTCCAACGGCAGTTTCAAAAAAGGAGATGAAAAATATGTTCGCCGTTTCCGATCTTAGAAAAGGACTCAAGGTGGAATTAGAAGGTCAGCCTTATGTGATAACCGACTTCGAGTTTTACAAGCCGGGCAAGGGAGCGGCGCTATACAAATGCAGACTCAAAAGCCTCATCAACGGTTCAACTATGGAGCGCACATTCCGTCCCGTTGACAAAATAGGCACGCCGGATCTTGAGGAAAGAGAGCTGATGTTCTCTTATCAAGATGGCGACATTTATGTGTTCAGCGACAACGACACTTATGAGGAAATCAGAATAAGCAGAGAAAAACTCGGCAACAATATTTATTTTCTAATTGAAAACGCGGAGTGCAAAGTCCTTTTCCACAAAGGACAGCCTATAGACATAGCCCTCCAGGTTTTTGTGGAAAAAAAGATTGCCTACACGGAACCCGGCGCCAGAGGTGACACCGCCACGAATGTTATGAAGTCGGCTAAGCTTGACAACGGATACGAACTCAATGTCCCGCTTTTCATCAACGAGGGCGATACAATAAAAATTGACACGCGCACTGGCCTGTATTCCGAAAGAGTCAACAAAAAAGCCTGACAGGAATATGACGGATAGTAGTATACGCAGGCTGTCAAAACTGAAAGAGCGTATTGTTCTTAGAAGCAGGATAATTGGAGCCGTAAGAAATTTTTTTATTGAGAATTCTTTTCTTGAGGTTGAGACTCCGCTAAGAGACAAGTCCCCTTTGCCGGAAGTCAACATAGAAGCGCTCTGTTCCGAAAATCTTTTTCTCAGGACATCCCCCGAACCTTATCTCAAAGCCCTCTTATCCGCCGGATACGAAAAAATATTTGAGATAGGCCCGTGTTTCAGAAAAAATGAATCCGGCAGACTGCACCGCGAGGAGTTCACAATGCTCGAATGGTATCAGGCGGGAGCCTCTTCGCGGGATTTGATTCCGTTCACAAAAAAAATGCTCTTACACGCCGCAAAAAAAACAACAGGAACAACAAAAATTCAATACAAAGACCGGTTGATAGACTTGGACGCGGAATGGGAAATTGTCAAACTGAAAGACGCTTTTGCGAAATTCGCAGGAAGAAGTCTGGCCGAATCAACGAACGGAAACTTTTTTGAGTTGGACTTATTGGAAAAAATAGAACCCAATCTTCCAAATGACAGACCGGTAATTCTAAGCGGTTACCCGGCGAAATTCAGGGCGTATTCCGCGCTTTCTGCGGATGACCCGGAAATCGCGGACAGATGGGAGTTGTATATTGGCGGCATGGAAATAGCAAATACCTGCACGGAACTTGTCGAAAAAGGCGCAATCGAAGAAACCCTCCGCATTTTCGCCGACGAAAGAAAATCAAAAGGGATGAAAGAATATCCGGAAAATCAAATCTTTCGCGATGCCGTCGCCGCCGGAATTCCAAAATCTGCAGGTTGCGCTCTCGGCCTTGACAGGCTCGTAATGCTCCTTACAAACAGTCATTCTATTGAAGACATCAAAATATAGAGGTAAATATTCACCGAACCCGAATGGCGCTAAGTTAAGGCAGTTGCCACAGGGTAACTCGGGTCTATCTGCCCCGAGAGTCGCGAGTCAAATAGACCCGCGCTACTTCGAATTGCACCTTAACTTAGCGGCATTCTCACCGAACCCTGCCTGTGCGTGTCCGCCTGACTGCGAGCGTTCTCGCTCAGGCAGGCGCGCAGACAGGTCTTTTCGGTGAATATTTATAATTGCAGGACGATGGAATACGCGGCCAGTCCCAGAACTTCTGAACTCTCGCAACACGCCCCGAGAATGTCTCCGTTGACGCCGCCTATCATCCTGTCTGATTTTTTTTTCCAGTATAGAACATTCAAAATAACCGCCGTGAAAATTGAAAATGATATTATTGTCAAATATCTTCCCTCCGGCAAAAATAAAAAAGGAGAGCAGATAAGGAATATAATTATTGCCATGGCGGAATAAAAAGCCGACGGAGCGACTTTGCCAACTATTTTCGCCGCCGTTCCATCTTTTTTCGGATATTTGCCAAAATACGCGAGAAGAACCATTGCGAATCTCGCAAAAGCGCCGGACAACACAACAAAAAAGACACAAAGGAAAAAAGCCGAAAAGTCATAATATTCCAAAGAAAAACAATTTAAGAACAGAAATAAAACACACACCGTTTTTAAAATTAGCAGGATAAATAAAGCGACGGCGGCGCTTGAGCCAATGCGAGGATCTTTCATTATTTCAAGCCTTTTCTCTTTGCTTGCGGACATTGCGGAAAAGGCATCGCAGGCGTCGCAGAATCCGTCAAGATGAAATCCTCTTGTGAACCATGCGCCGACAGCCGTATAGGCGATTGCGGACAAAACAGTTTCAAAACCGGTTTTGGACGAAGATAAAAAAAATGCGGCGGAAAAAAATAGCGCAAACGGAATCAGAGAAACGAGGGAGTAAAACATTCCGCAAATAGGGAAAAATGCCGGCGCGAAACTCCAGTGTTTGTCCTCATACGAGAAATTTTTCACCGGAATTCTCGTCAAAAGGCTTAATGCAAGAAAGAAAGACTTTAGCATAATTTTGAATTAATTTTGGAAAATAATATATACCGCTCTATGGTAAGATAAAGCCTGATTCCGTGAAAGCATCCCCGGCGGCGCAAATGCGAGGCGGCAAGGGCATTGCTATCAGGTTAAGGATATTTAAACTGAATATCCAATAACGAACACGGAATATCCAATGACGAAGGAAAGAAAAAAGGGTTTGAATATCCAATATCCAACACGGAATATCCAATGTCCAAGTTAAGATTTCCCGGAAATGAATTCCGATGGAAATTGGATAATTGAGAGATTGAAGGATTGAAAAATCTCTAAATCTTAAGATCACCAAATCATAAAGTTGGAGTTCACAACTTCAGTTGTGTGATTTGTTGGAGTTCACAGCCCCGAGCTCCTGCGGACACGGGATCTTCGACTTTAGCGTGGGATTTGAGAAAGTGTCAAAGTGTCAGAGCGTCAGAGTATCAGAGGTTTTAGAATCGAAAATCGGCAATCGGAAATAATTCGTGTGTTTCGCCTGCCCTGAGCCTGCCTGCGGTGAGCTTGCCGAAGGAGTCGAACTCGTCGAACTTGTCGAATCCGAAGTGCGGAAATGCGAGAGTGAAAAAGAGTAGAATTTGGCGTCCTACTGCGCTTTGCGCAGTTTTATCAAAATGAAACTAAATTGATAAAATCGGTGTTCATCGGTGTTCATCGGTGGTGAAGTTTCAAAGGAGAAAACAGAAAACTTAAAACTTAACACCTAACACTTAAAACTGATAAGGAGTTATATGAATGTGTTTGTTATAGGTTCCGGCGGCAGAGAGCATGCGATTTGCCGGAAACTGGCTCAAAGTCCGAAAATCGGAAAAATATTCTGTGCGCCCGGAAATGCGGGAATAGCCTCTATCGCGGAATGCGTTGACATACAAATTGAGGATTATGACAAACTTGCGAAATTCGCAAAAGAAAATTCAATGGCGCTGACCGTGGTCGGACCGGAACTGCCGCTCTGCGGCGGCATTGTTGGTATTTTTAAAAGCAAAGGCTTGAAAATTTTCGGCCCTTCCGCAAAAGCCGCAATATTGGAGGGCAGTAAGATTTATGCCAAACAATTCATGTTGAGGCACGAAATTCCGACCGCATCCGCTGATTTTTTCGAAAACGAAAAAGAGGCTCTTGAATATTTGAGAAAAATCTTTGATCCTTCACGAGGCATTGTCATAAAAGCCGATGGGCTTGCGGCCGGAAAAGGGGTGACTGTGGCAAAATCTTATGACGAGGCGGAAGATGCGGTGAAGGCTTGTTTCG
>JAGVIF010000470.1 GCA_020056205.1 Lentisphaeria bacterium
AAGCACGGAGCATATCGCGTATATCAGCCATGTGAAAATTTTCTTCATGGATTTTCAGTTGTCCTTGCCAAGCTCATTCTCTTCTTCCAGCGTGTATTCGTATTCAGAATTATCTGTTCTCCCCGAACTCTCGTCATCGTCGTCGTATTTTCTCACGCCTGCCGGGATTATCATGGCGCCGCATTCGGGGCAGCGCCCGTCTTCAGCCTCCACGTCCCGTGTGTTTATTTCTATGTCGCAGTAAGAGCATGTTATCATGCTCATATTTCACCTCCGCCTGTTTTTGCTTATTTTCCTATATTATACCTGCAAAGTCATTAAAAACTCAATGTTTGTTTTAATTTTTTTCAATTTTCCTATCAGCAGTTCCATTGCTTCGACGGGAGGAACGCCGCTCAAGGCCTTTCGCAGTGTCCAGATTTTTTGAAGTTCATCGGGATGCAGAAGCAGTTCCTCTTTTCTTGTGCCGCTCTTTTCAATATTTATGGCCGGATATATGCGTTTGTCCACAAGATGTCTATCGAGATTCAATTCCATATTTCCCGTTCCTTTGAACTCCTCGAAAATGACTTCATCCATCCTGCTCCCGGTGTCTATGAGGGCGGTGGCGATGATGGTCAGGCTTCCTCCATTTTCGATATTTCTCGCCGCGCCGAAAAATCTTTTGGGCTTATGCAGGGCGTTTGCGTCAACGCCGCCTGAAAGTATTTTTCCGCTGTGCGGCTGGAGGGTATTATACGCCCTTGCGAGTCTTGTTATGCTGTCGAGAAGTATCACGACATCTTTTTTGTATTCGACGAGGCGTTTCGCCTTTTCGATGACCATTTCAGCGACTTGCACGTGTCTGTCCGGCGGTTCATCGAATGTGGAGCTTACGACTTCGCCTTTGACGTATCTTTTCATATCGGTAACTTCCTCCGGGCGTTCATCTATGAGGAGGACGATGAGGACGACTTCCGGGTTGTTTTTCGCAATGCTGTTGGCTATTTTCTGGAGCAGGATTGTTTTTCCCGTTCTTGGCGGAGCGACTATGAGTCCTCTCTGTCCTTTTCCTATCGGAGAGACGAGGTCAACTACGCGCATTGCTATTTCTTCCGGTTCTCTTTCGAGGATAAGCCTTCTCGTCGGGAAGTACGGGACAAGATTTTCAAACGGGATTATTTGTTTTTTTGTTTCCGGATGCTCCATATTTATTGATTCGACCCTGAGCATGGCGAAGTATCGTTCTTTCTCTCTTGGCGGTCTGATTTGTCCTGACACCAGGTCTCCTGTTTTCAGGGAGAATCTTCTTATCTGCGAGGGGCTTAGGTATATGTCATCGGGGCAGGAGAGGTAACAGAAGCTTGGAGCGCGCAGGAATCCGTAACCATCCTGCATGATTTCGAGATATCCGCTTCCGTACATTATTCCATTTTTTTCTGCGTTTACTTTGATGATTTCAAATATGAGGTCTTTTTTTTCAAGGGCGCCTATGCCTTCTATGCCGAGTTCGGCGCCCATTACCGCGAGGTCTTCCATGCCTTTTTCCTGTAATTCATTTACATTTAGGCCGGTTGTCTTGTCTTTCGTATTGACGGCGCTCTGTTCATCATTTTTTTGCGGGGAGTCTTCTCTTGGGAATTTTTCCATGTTGGGCGGCTGTTCGTCTCCATTGTTTTGATAATATTTGCCGTAAGTTTTTCGCTCGTACGGCCTTTTGTAACGTCTGGAACCGTGTTCCGTCCTATTTTCCCCGTCTTCATTTTGCGCGGGGTGGCCGCCTGTCTGTGGATTTTCAGGCGGCATTTCATTTTCGCTTTTTTCTTTTAATAAGTCATCGGGCATTTGGTTTTCTTCATCGCGCCTTATCGGCTCATAATCATCCCTGTCGTTTTTACGCATGTTTATGTCTCCCTGATTTTTTTGATTATTATTGAACATTGTGTCCGGAGAAAATCCTCGTCTCCGGTATTTGCTATTCCTATGTCGGCTTTTTCCAGTTTTTCTTCAGCCGGCATTTGTGTTTTGATTCTTGTCAGCGCGTCTTTGCTTGCGAGTCCTCTTTCAATTAGTCTTCGCATTTGCAGGTTATGCGGGGACCAGACTGCAATAGTCAGATTAAATTCTTTTTCCCACCCGGCCTCAAAAAGCAGGGGGATGTCAAATATTTGCGGCTCCGGCGTTTTTCTTCCTCTGATCTCGTCTAAAACGAGCGGATGGACGACTGAATTGAGCCATTTTCTTTCACCTTCATCATAGAACACTATTTTCGCTATTTTCCTTCTGTCGCAGATTTCTTTGTCAAAAACGCCGTCTCCCCAGCGTTCATATATTTCATGAATCAGAACGCTGTTTTTGTCGTCATAAAGTTTTCGGCAGAAAGCGTCGGCGTCAAAAATCGGAAAACCTTCCTTTTCGAATAATCCGGCAACTGTTGTTTTTCCGCAGGCGATTCCGCCGCTTAGACCTATACGCATTAGTGTCTTTGTTTTGCAAAAAGGAATAAAAATATGGATTTTGGATTGTGTATTTAAAAATCGCGGTTGTGGATTTTAAAATAAATTTAGCGGTAAGCTCGCCGTTTAGGAAACTATTAAGCGTGGCGATCAGCCAGCCGATCAT
>JAGVIF010000065.1 GCA_020056205.1 Lentisphaeria bacterium
CCTTGTCTGCGGTGAAAGAATTTAAATCGAAAAATAAAATGCGAAATCCGTTCGTAGTAGCGCAATTTATTGCGCGTTATCAAGAACGGCGTATAAATTAGCCTACTACAAACAAAGCGACGCCGACCTCAACCCCGAAAAAAGCGGCAGTTTCAAAGGAGAATCACTCCGTTTGTTTTCTGCGCTGATGACAGCAAAAAAAACGGCGGCTACGCGATAATTTTTCATTTTTCCGGCTTCGTGTTTAGAAATGCCATCAGCCTAATCTAAATCTGGTCTTCGGGGCATATCGCAGGCTTTCTTTCAAGTTCCTTTTAGGCGGAGGCAAGACCGAAAAGCAGGTTCTTATGAATCTCTCATAGTCGGCGGCGGAGAACGACATCTTTGGGAACCTAGCCCGATAATCGGTCGGTTTTTTTTTCACGCTGCAATTTTTCATTTTTCCAACTTCGTGTTTAGAATCAGCTCGTAGATTTTTTTATTGCCAAACTTAAGACAATGGTTTTTAAATGTCTCCGATGATACATCTATTCCATGTATATCGCTCAAAGCTATGATATCTGGAAAATCTTTCGGAAATCTGGGTTCGAAGTTGTTCTTGATTGAGTGGAGTTTCATCGCGATTAGCGACATTGGGGAAGGCAGAAAACAATCAATCTTCCCAACTTTTATTTCCGAAGCATCGGACTTCAGTTTTTCGTAGGTTGTTTTGTCGGCAAACAAAATATCCAGTTCAAATATCTTCTCACGGCTATGACTATATTTCGCAAATAAATCGGGGTTGTGGAAAAGCAGATGAAATCCTGCCCTTTCAAGGCACGGATGCAACTTTTCAACGTCAGTTTCAAGTATCATCAAATCGAAGTCCATTGTGTTGCGGGTGTGTCCGAGTTGGTTTACAGCCCATCCCCCAACAAGGATCGGCTTGATTCCAGCCTCACTGAAAGCCGTATGGATTGCCTCAAAAAACATTGTTTCGGATTTTTCCTTTGGAATTGTCGTTTTCTTTCGGGTTGCGGGCGCAATCCGCCTTGACCGTATCAATAACATATTTCAAGTCTTCATCTTTCAGTCCCGGGAATATCGGCAGGGAAATGATTTGTCCGTACGCTTTTTCCGCGATCGGACACATTCCCTCCCCGGTGCCGAAAGTCTTTCTGTAATACGGATGGAGATGGACGGGTATGTAATGGACATTCACGCCGATTCCGGCATTTCTGAGCTTAGTGAAAATACTATTTCTGTCGGCGCTCTCAACTCTGACCACATATAGATGATAAGCGTGAGAGACATCCCGCGATTTTTTGATTGGAACGATTGAAGGATTGTCTCTAAACGCCTTGTCGTATATACATGCGATCTCCCGTCGGCGATCTATCCATCCGGGAAGTTTTTTTAATTGGCTGATCCCGAGCGCGCATTGGAAATCGGTAATTCGGTAATTATATCCCAGATACTCCATTTCGTAAAACCATGAACCCTTCTCCTCCCGCTGACGGTAATCGGTTGTGATTCCGTGATTTCGGAAAATTCTCATCTTCGCGGCAAAATCGGCGTTATCCGTGAGAATCATCCCTCCTTCGCCGGTCGTGATATGTTTGACCGGATGAAAACTAAATACGGTCATGTCCGCAAGTGTTCCGGTTTTCCTGCCCTTGTATTCCGCGCCAATAGAATGACAGGCATCCGATATAAGGAAGAGTCCGCGCTTATCGCATATATCCTTCAGCGCGTCGTAATCGCAGGGCTGTCCGGCATAGTCAACTGCGACAACTGCTTTTGTTCTTGAAGTTATTTTCCTCCCAACTTCATCGGGGTTTATCAGCAGTGTCTCAGGAATCACATCAGCAAAAACAGGAGTTCCGCCGCAATAGAGTATGGCGTTCGCGGAAGCCGCAAAAGTCATCGGAGTTACGATTGCATCATCTCCCTCCTTTATCCCGGCAGCGAACATCGCGCAGTGGAGCGCCGCAGTGCCGCTGGAGACCGCAACCGCAAATTTCGCGCCCGTGAAATCACAGACAGCTTTCTCGAATTCTGAAACCTTCGGCCCGGTTGTGATGAAATCAGACCGGAGCGCCTCAATTACGGCTTCAACGTCGGACTTGTCAATGGATTGTTTTCCGTAGGGTATGAATGGTTTCATTAGGCGCATTGGTTAACCTATATTTTGCGTTTGAGCAACGCGCGCCGCCACGCTGCTCAAACGCAAAATTAGGTTTTAAAACTTCCGCACTTCCCCTTTATTCC
>JAGVIF010000294.1 GCA_020056205.1 Lentisphaeria bacterium
CACTTATTTATGTTACGGAGCACTGCCGCCTTCGATACCTCGGTATCGTCGGGCTCTCAGAATACGAACCAATTCTCAAAATCTTCGCAATCTATGTTAAATTTTCAACCTTATAGAGTATAATCACTTGTTCCCAAAACGGGTGGAGTTTCAAAGGCAGTTTTCGAAAAACTCGACGGTATTTTTGAATGCTTTGCCGCCGGAGATTATCGGCTTGTATCCGAGGTCTTTTTTCGCGGCGGAGGCGGATATGTTGAAATAGTGCGGGCGCGCAAGATGAGAGGCCGTAAACTGTGTCATGCGCGGCTTTCCGACAGGCAGGATGCGGCAGATGAATTCGCTTATTTTTCCGGCGAGGATGACGACGAAAAGGATATGTTCACTTCCGCCGGGGCTTGGTTGGGAGACGATAAATTCAAGTTGAGCCTCCAGTTTGTTTCAGGAAGACTTACATCACGGAAAAAAGGCCGGAGAAAAACGCAATAATATAAATGCAACATGTTATAATACAATATGTAGCTTATACTGGCACCTATTCTCCATCATTTACTTTATCAGGTTTCAGTGAATATTTACGAACCGGCCGTATTGAATGCACGAGGAGTAGACTGCCTCCAAGTTGGCCAATGGAACGCATGGAGGCAGATTATTTCCTTCCTGTAAAACGAAGCGCCCGCCTTCCATGACGCCCGATTGCAAAATACTGCGCGCCACATCGAAGCATTCCTGATGAGTCCCATTCCTTAAGATATCAATCCTTGGGCCGCCGCTGATTTCAACGCCGGGACCAAGTTCACGGCGCAGGCGGCCGTGATCAACCGGAAATCCGGTGTCAAATGAAGTAACTCCCAGATGATCGTGAATAAATTTAAAGTGGCGTGTTGCGTCGCCGCACAAATGCATGGAACGGATACCCCCTTCCTTTATCGGGAATGACATCTCGTCAAACCAAAGTTCGTGCGCCGTGAGAACCACTTCTCTGTACGTATCAGCGCTGATGAGTTGAATTGAATCATCGGCCAACCCAAAAATTTTGCCCTTCTTCCAGCCGCCCGCGAGACCGGCAAGGGCTTTATTCCTGAGAATACATGCCCTGGTAATAAACAACAGCAGAGCCTTTGCTTTTTCAGGCTCCAATCCCATAAGCATGAAAATATCCTCTCCAAACAGATTTGTCGCGACCGTGAGAGGGCCGTCAAACCCGAGACCAAAAGGCGCCGCCCTGCCCTTGCGGCCAAGATAAGAAAAGCGCTCGGCTTCCCGAACCAATTCACCATGAAAAGCCAGCCGATTCTTAATCCACTCATTTTCCAGCGGACGGGAAAAATCATGACTCATAAAATTGTCAACGTCGTCCATTGTCATGAATTGATGAGTGGAGGGCACCTGTCCGTCTTCGAAATTGATCTCCGCCCCAAAGTACGCGGCATCGTAAATATTTTGATTTTCAACGCTGAAATTCCAATATTCCGGCAAAATTGAACTAATATCACATACGCGGCTCAGGGTTGCGGCAATATATTCCTGAAAACGCGACTGCACCTCAAGCGTGACAGCCGGCTCATTAAAACATTCCCTGTATCCATAGCCCTTTAAATTCAATTCAGAATTGAGAAAGATGATTCTGGAATTAACGTTCCAGCGCAGAGGCACGCGGACCGGTCGTTTATTGCAATACGCATCCCAGACAGCTTTTTTCTCATTGTCAGAAGGAACTTGAAACATTATATAACTCCCTGTTAAATATTCCGTGCAGTGGCGGAGAGAGTGGGATTTGAACCCACGGAACTGTAAAACAGTTCAACGGTTTTCGAGACCGCCGCCTTCGACCGCTCAGCCATCTCTCCGCGTAAATATTCACCGAACCCTGCCTGCCTGTGCGTGTCCGTACGCAGACAGGTCCTTTCGGTGAATATTTACGTACAGAAAAACGCAAAATCACTTAATTTAATATTTTTTCAAACGCCTTTTTTGGAAAATTTATTCGCAACCGGGAAATTCGGTCTTATTGAATGAATTCGCGATAGCTTTTATTTCGGGAAGTTTTGCTTTGAGTTCTGCTATTTCATCAGGGCCGTCCGCGAGCGGCAATTTTACTTGCCCGCCATAGAGAGCGGAACGGACAATGCCGTTGACAATTTCACATCCATTGAACGCATTTTCAAAATTGCACTGGTGAACTTTTCCGTTGACCAGCCAATCGGCCATCTCCTGAATGTATGGAGGCATGTCAAGATCGTAGTTCATTGCTCCGTCCCCTTTCCGAACACCTTTGGAGCTTACAGCGCGCCATCCGCCGTTTGTCAGGACTTCGGCAAAGCCTTCCGTTCCCTGGACGCAGATGCGGTTCTTGCCCCACCACTTCGCGACTTCCGGTTGATCTGGAGCGCCGGCTCCGGTTTCGACTATTCCGCGGACGCCGTTCGTAAATTGGATAAGTCCTTCAATGTAATCCGGAGAAGGATGATTATCGCTCAATTTTGATTTTCCTGAAGCCTGTCCTATGACCCATTCGGCGGCGGCGTTTCCGTTATACCAGAGCATGTAGTCAATCATGTGGCTCATCATGTGTGTCATCCAGCCTGTTGCGCCCGCGTAGATCATTTCGACTCGTCCGAGTTCGCCGCTATCCGCTATTTCTTTGACTTTCCGGTAATGGACTCCGTATCGGTGCTGATGGCTGACGACTGCTTTTATTCCGCTTTTTTCGACAAGGGCTTTGAGCTTCAGCGCCTCATTCATGCTTAGTGCGACAGGCTTTTCGAAAGCAACCATTTTCGCGCCGCATTCAATTGCGATTTTCAGCATTTCCGTCCTGATATGAGGCATTGTGCAAAAACAGAAGACATCCGGTTTTAGTTCTTTCGCCATCTTGGCGGCATCGGTTCCGACTGCCGGATTTCCGAGCGAAGGCGCCGCTATATTAAGTTTTTCGGCGTCAATATCGCATATCCCGCAGACTTGAAAATTCGGATTGGCGTTGAATGCCGCCGCATGATGCTTGCCGCGCTTCCCCATGCCGACTACCATAACTTTAAACTTGTTCATAAAACAATCTCCTTTGAAACTGCCGCTTTTTTTCGGGATCGAATGCCGCTAAGTTAAGGTGCAATTCGAAGTAGCGCGGGTCTATTTGACCCGCGACTATCGGGTCAGATAGACCCGAGTTACCCTGTGGCAAC
>JAGVIF010000396.1 GCA_020056205.1 Lentisphaeria bacterium
ATTTTCGTTTTGAGAAATGATTGTCGCTTGCAAGTTGTCAGCGATATACGATAAGTATTCATCGCAAAACGCAACATATCCTTTTAAATCGGTGAAATTGCTTTTATCTTTTGCTTTATTTACGAGTTGTTTTAATTTCATCTTATTGAGTTGCGTCTTTTTTGGTTTTCAAAATCGTATTTAATCCATTTTTCAATGCTCCAATCTTCTACTAATTCAATTCGGTTTATTGCCCAATCCAAATATTCAGGTGATAAGTCGCAAGCCAACCATTTGCGTTGAAGTTGCTCTGCACAAACCGGAGTTGTTCCCGAACCGCAAAACGGGTCAAGAACTGTATCGCCAAAGTTTGATGATGCCAAAATAATTTTGCGTAAAAGTTCCTCCGGCTTCTGTGTCGGGTGTGGAGTTTTCTCGTGCATTCCGTTGCAAGTTGTCGGAACTTCAATTATGTCTTGCGGAATTTCTAAAACATCTTTTGATTTTGCTCCAAGCGGATTTGGCTCCCAAATATGATTTCCGTTTTTCCCGTTTCCGTATTGGCTCGTCTCCGCTTGCGGATGACTTGGATACTTCAAAGTACGCTCGCCGTAAGGAATGCGGATTTCGTCAATGTTAAAAGTGAATTTTTTGGCCTTGCGAAAATGCAAAATGCTTTCGTGGCTTCTTCCCCAGTCGCTGCCAAGGTTTGCTTTGTTTTTGTAGTTCCAAATAATCCAACGGCAACCTTTGAAATATTTTGTTGCCGGATGTTTTAAGTCAGCAAGAATTTCAGAGAAGCCACAAATGAAAAGTGTGCCTGTCGGTTTCAAAACTCTTGCGGCTTGTTCAATCCATTGCATTGAAAACTTGATGTATTCTTCTTGGCTTTCAAAAGTATCCCAGTCGGCTTTCTTGATGTTATAAGGTGGGTCTGCAAAAATCAAATCAACACTCTCCTCCTGCAAGGATTTCAGCCAGTCTATGCTATTGCCTTGCCAAAGTTGTCCATTTGGATGCTTATAAACCAAAATTGGTCCATCGTTTTGTTTTTGTTTAAAATCCACAAACCGTTTTTCTCCTTTAACTTGAAGTTCTCCGAAGAATGTCGGGATTGTTTTGTTTCTTAATAATGTTTTACCCATTGGCGCAATTTAACTGATAGGAATTTTGATTTTCATGATGGTGAAAGATAATCCGGTGAAATAGGATAATCAAGACGAGAATAGGGAAAAACTCCGGCACAAAGTTTTTCTTCATTCGATGTTGGATGTTCAATGTTGAATGTTCGACGTTCATTGTTTTTCCTGTCTCCGTTTCTCTGGTTCGCCGTTTCTCCGATTCACGGGCACAGGCAAGATGCCTGTGCTACACTTTCGCATTCCCGAACTTCGTCATTGGATATTCCGTGTTCGATATTGGCTCTTCTGTTTAGCGGTTCAACGAGATTTTGTTTTAAAGAACTCCCATATAAGTTCACTTGCGTCTATATCTTTGGAAGTTTTGCCAATGATTGTTTCGGAGAGATATTGGTAGCCGCTTGGCCAAGTGTGACCACCGCCTTCGACCACATAGAGTATCACTTCGGTTCCGTCTTTGCCGTTTCCATACACCTCTTTTCTGACAAGTGTTCCATCGTCCGGGTCTTTATCATCGAGGCGTGTGACGATCGGAGTCAAAGAACCGTTATTATGAGAGACCCAGAATTTTACGCTGTTTGCGGTTGACAAAACTTTTCCCAGTTTTCTTATTCCCCAAGGTCCGGTGATATCTCCTCCATCAAATGGCATGAGAGGGTCTTTTGTGTTGTTGATGATAAGGATTGAAACCGGATTGGCCGGAGAAGATTTTGAAAGATTCTGCGGCATATTTCCGGCGACGGGGGCAACTGCCGTTATTTTCCCGCTCAAATCGCAGGCAAGACGATAAGACATCATCGCGCCGTTTGATATTCCGGTTGCGTAGACTCGTTTCGTGTCTATATTCGATTCCGTTACCAAATAGTCTATCAGCGCTGAGATAAAAGCCACATCATCTATGTTTTCCGTGTGGGTACGATATTTCACCTCCTTCCTGCCGTCATTCCAGTGATTTTCAATCCCGTCGGGATAAATCACCACAAAACCGTCTTTGTCTGAAAGCCCGTTAAACGCGCCCTTTGTCAGTTTTAGCATCTTTTCTCCGGAGCCTCCGCCGCCGTGCAACACAATTAAAAGAGGGCTTGATTTGTTTTTATCATACACAGCCGGAATACGAATAAGATAAGTACGTGTCAGCCCGTTCACAATTATTGTCCCTGTGCTGACCTTTTCATCATCAGCGCGCGGCGCGATTTGCCCGCTCGCGCATGCGGAATTTGACAATACCGCAAAGACTGCGAGAAGGGAAAGCCAGAATCTTGTTATCTTCATTTTGATATGCTTATTATTTTTATATTTTGTTCCGGGACATCCCGATGATGTCCCCTTGTTCCAGTTTGGACTTTCTGTATTTTGTCAATGACATTCGTTCCTTCGGTTACCTCGCCGAAGACACAATAACCAAATCCGGCTGGAGAATCATCCTTGTAATCGAGGAAGTTGTTGTCAACTGTGTTTATGAAGAACTGGGCTGTGGCGCTGTGTACGTCGGATGTCCTTGCCATTGCTAGCGTTCCGCGTTTATTTTTCCTTCCGTTTGCCGCTTCGTTCTTTATCGGCGAGATAGTTGGCAGATTTCTGAAGAATTCGTCGAACCCGCCGCCTTGTATCATAAATCCATCTATAACGCGGTGAAAAATTGTTCCGTTGTAATGTCCGTCTTCAAGATACTTCAAAAAATTTCGCGCTGTTATTGGGGCATCCTCTTCATAGAGCTCAACCGTTATGTCTCCCATCGTGGTTTCAATTTTGAGCATTTCAGCCTCTTTCTTAATTTTTTTTAGGACAATGCCTTGAAGACCTCTTCGGCTATAAGCATATGTCCCGCGGAATTCGGATGCACCGGCTCATTTGGAAAAAAGACCGTCGGACTCTGATATTTGAAATGCTCAAGGAAAATGGACTGCGTCCGAATGTGCAAAGTCTTGTATTTTTTACTCATTGCTTCAACCGTTTTAAGGTATTCCGAAAAGATTTTAAAGACTTTTCCGCGATATGACTCGGGTATTTCTTTTCCATCATCAAGTCCCGCATAAAACGGATCAATCAGAAGGATTTTTATTTCGGGAAGTTTTTTAACTGTTAGCGACAGGATTTCATCATATATTTCCGCGAATTTCGCAGGCGACTGGAGTTCGCGTTTCTCCGCGATCCAGCGATGGCAGTCGTTGATTCCTATTTTAACCGACAGCCAGTCCGGCTGAAAAGAAAGCGCGTCGTCAAACCAGCGGCTGCGCAAATCCTCTGCCGTGTTGCCGCCGATGCCGGTGTTTATCACTGTGATTTTTTTCCGTGGCTCGCGAACTGAAAGCATGTCCGCGAATATCTGGACATAGCCGCATCCGAGAGGATGGTGCTGCGGATCGCGCCGCCCACAGTCCGTGATGCTGTCGCCGATGAAGAGGATTTTGTCATTTTTCCCAAGAACTGTTTCCATTAATATCTCCTTTTTTTTGCAAATTAGGCGGCCAAAGAGCCGCAACTCAGAATATCCAATGTCGAACACGGAATATCCAATGTCCAAGTTAAGATTTTCCGGAAATAAATTCCGATAGAAATCAGCGCGCTAATATTTTTTTCAATGGATAGCATCAGCGTTTCGATTTCTGAGGGGCTGACACCTTCAGTACCAGTAACTGGACGGAATAGGGCTGAGCTGTAATTTTGATGGTGTCCAGGCCGGATATCGAGAGTGTGTCTTGATATAACGCGCTGTGATTCTCTTCCAGCGCCTGCTTGAGCATGTTGCCGTAATCACTGCGTACCTGACCATATACACGCCTGACGGCATCGGCCTGCGCGGGGCTTGCGTTCGCAACGGTCTGATCCACACGCAGTTGCTCGCGTATCTCTTGGCGAAATGATGTAGCGAGTTCCGTTTCGACCTTTTCCGTTGCGAGATATTTGTCCATTTGCTGCGCGATGATTTTGATCTTCTTTTCTAGCATGGCGCGGGTGTTAGCAAGCCTCTCAGAGCTAGCCGTGTGTTCGGCATCGATCAGGTAGCGTGTCACCCGCGTCTCGAAGGGGAGTTTGGGCAGGCGGAGTGACACATCAATACCGTTACGCCATTGTTTTTTCTGGGCGAGCAAATCTTGATATTGCTTGCGGATATTCAGTATGAAATTCTGTTCGTGTGGTGCCAGTGAACTCGGAACTGCACCGCCTTTCATGAAAAATCCCACCAACTGCTGTTGGCCGAGTTGCCGCAGGGTGGTCGCCAGACGCGGGTTTTTTACGTTGACCGGTTCCAGCAGAGCTTGGAGCATCATTTGATCAGTGGGTACAAAGTTGGAAACCAACACATACCAGGTGTTGCCATCCCGAAAGGTCGCGCTGCGCGTCCAGGGGGCGCTACTTTTGGTGACCATTGGCTTGCCATTGATCATCGAAAGTAATTGAAAGCTGCTCCAGTTGGTACGCGGCACTGCAAAGGTGGTGAACACCCCGCCGGTGTACCCGTCTGTACCGGGATCGGCGATCAACTGAAAAGACTGATGATCCAATCCGGCTTCCCACATGGATAGCAGCGTGGAAGCAACCAGCGCTGCGCCGACATGGTTGCCGTTCAAATCGCCTTCTGGGTAGGGTGGTTCTGGATATACGTTCCATTCGTCAATCACCAGGTGTGTGGATGCCGGGTACCCGGCGTCTTGCAGCCATTGTCGGATAGCCGGCACAACCAGCGCGTAATAGTGCGCCGGGTCGCGCGTATAGGCGTGCCAAGACACCATGTCCATCGGTAATCGAGCGCGTTTGAATGGTATGAGCGGGGTCTGGCTGGCATACTGGAACAACTGCTGTAGAAAGGTTTTGTCCGGACTTTTGTTGTTGGCCGTACCAGTGGCAGACCAGTCGGACACAGCGGGACCACCCACTTTGGCCTTGGGGTCAGCAGTCAGGGCGCCGATTGCGGAAACGCGATAGAGATTGAAAAAATCCGCCATGTTGCCCTGCCAGGCCCAATCCGGCTCGTTCCAAATTTCGTAGTAAGGGCTGAGATGGAGGTTGCCGTTGAAGTGTTCGACAATAGCGCTGACCACTTGGCTCCAGCGCGCGTAATCGTGCGGTGGGGATTTGGCCCAAGCGGGTCCATCGGACATCATGCGCGCAGAGTCGTTGGCCGCTAGCCAGCGTGGCATGGCATCAATACAAATGATGAGCGTGCCGCCACGGGCGCTGACCTTTTGTGCGAAGGCATTCAGCGGGTAGTTTTTTAACCGTTTTTTGAGGTCTTCCAGATTTTTGGAAGGGGCTAATATCTCCCAAGCAAGCGCCAGGCGGTAGGTGCCCGCCTTCTGGTTTGCCTGCCAAATTTGCGGCTCCATCCACTCAAAAGCGCCCGGTACGCGCCAAACCCCTGCGCCAAAACGAAACAGCGCAAGGGGGTTGCTCTGCCCCGTCATGGCTTCGTCGGTGATGGTGATGCTAACCTGCGGTAACGATTCGGCTGACACATAATATGGCAACAGCAGTAGTGAGAGCAGGAGAGCGATGTGATATTTGCGCATGCGTTGAATTTTTTCGTCAGTTTAGGATAACTCATCCACAGTCAAAAATTATCGGGCTGAATTAGCCGGTTAAAGCTTCCTCAGCAGTTCCGTGTTTAAAATAGTCATTTTCTCGATCAATTCCAGCAACTTTCTGTAATTTTTTGAATATTCCATAGCCAGTGCCTCTTTCCTCTTTCCCATATAGGTTAACCGTGTTTTCTTGTCCTTGTTGAGCGAAAAATATGGCTCTTTGTTTCTTGTTCCTACTATACAATCATTGTTCCTGTTCCGCGCATCATCGCCCCAACCTTTGACATGAATATCTCTGTATTCGAACATGCCAAAATTCAAATGGCTCTAAAAACTTGATTTTAAATACGATGGGATGATATTGTAAATGATGAAAACAAAGAAAACTGATGGGGTGGAGAAAAAACGAAAGATTTATACTCTATAACCTTGAGAAAAATATGAAACGATCTGAAGTGAACAATTATCTTCGTGAAGCCAAGGATTTCTTCAAGAAGCACAAGTTCGAACTGCCTCCGTGGGCGTTCTGGTCGCCTGATCAATGGAAGCAAAAAGGCACGGAATGCGATGAGATCAGAAATAAGAAGCTCGGCTGGGACATCACCGATTTCGGAGGTGGCAACTTCAAGAAACTCGGGCTACTTCTCTTCACGATACGCAACGGTTGCTATGGCGACAAAAAAGGCAAGCCTTACGCTGAAAAAATAATGATTGCAAAAGTAAATCAGCTTACTCCGACTCATTTTCATTGGAACAAGATGGAGGACATCATCAACCGCGGCGGCGGAGACCTTGTCATGAGACTCTGGAAGGCGGACAAGAAGGAAGGCCTTTCAAAAGAAAACTTCACCGCACAGGTTGACGGTATCACACGAAAGATGAAATCGGGAGGCGTTTTAAAACTAAAGCCAGGCGAAAGCATTACACTTGAGCCTTATATTTATCACAGATTTTGGGCGGAAAAATCTATGTGCCTCATAGGCGAGGTGTCAACGGTGAATGATGACGCCAACGACAACCGCTTCTATGACAAGATCGGACGATTTTCAGAAATCGAGGAGAACGAGAAATCATTGCATCTGCTCTGCAATGAATACCCGTAAGATGGAAGGCAGATGCAGAACATCCAACATCCAACATTCAACATCGAATAAAACATTTTGAACTCATTATTTCTTGGAATAGGATTAGGGCCGATTCAGACCGGAATATTTTTGCTCGGAGCGTCTAAAGGAGGCTTTGACAGAATAGTTGTGGCTGATGTTGACCCTGCGATAGTGAAGGCCGTGCGGGACGACAAAGGAAATTTAAGCATCAGCATTGCCGCGAAAGACAAAGTCTATTCGGAGATAATTCAGCGCGTTGAGATATTTAATCCCGGCGACAGCGGCGATATTAAAACGCTTATTGATATTGCCGCCGACGCTGATGAGATTGCCACCGCCCTCCCGGCTGTGAAATTTTTCCGGCATGTTGCGCCATGGCTCAGGCGGGGATTCGAGAAAAACCCGAATCATAGACGGATGATTTACACAGCCGAAAATAACAATCACGCCGCTGAACTCCTCGAAAAAGCGGTCGGGAAGAAATTCCCCAATACATATTACCTCAATACCGTAATCGGAAAAATGAGCGGAGTCCTTTCTCTTGACGAATGCGTGAAAAGAAAATTGCCGACTCTAACTCCTTCCGCCGACCGCGGACATCTCGTCGAGGAATTCAATCAAATTCTTATAAGCAACTGTCCGGCAATCGAAAACAGAAAAACAAAAGGGCTTTGCGTCAAAGACGATCTCCTGCCTTTCGAGGAAGCCAAGCTTTACGGACATAATGCGATTCACGTCCTACTCGGACTTCTCGCCTCGGAAAAGAAGATTGTATTCATGCATGAGCTTGCCGGACACCCCGAAATCATTGAGATCGGAAGACGCGCTTTTATAAATGAATCAGGGCTTGCCCTGCGCAAAAAATGGAATGGCCTTGACGAGCTTTTCACCGAAAACGGCTATCGCAAATATGCCGAAGACCTGCTTATAAGAATGATCAATCCGCTCCTTGCCGATTCAGTTGAAAGAGTTTGCCGCGACCTCGAACGCAAACTCGGCTGGGATGACAGAATTATCGGCGCAATAAGGATTGTCATTTCCCAGGGCTTCAAGCCCGTCGCGCTTTCACGCGGCGCGGCAATCGCAGCTGAAAAACTTTTTGGTTCCGATCCGGTCAAAATTCGCAAAGGCTTCGAAAAACTCTGGCCTTCTCCGTGGACGAAGGAACATGAGGATATCAGTGAATATTTACCTGCATTTTGCTGTTCAATCAGCCGAATTTAAACTAAGTGCATGCATTCGTAAGTACAATGACGTTGGTGGGAGCAACGGCGGAGGCAGCCAGTGATAAAGAGCTGAGCTGAACCTGATTTGGATATTCCCCGGGAGGCTCCAGGCGTTGGGGTCTTCGCCGTAGAGGTGTTCAAGCCCGCAGTCCTGCTTGTCATACGAACCGTCATCGTTTTCAATGGGTTCGCTACAGACGGACATGGCAAACCCCTCTTCCGATACGAGCTTGGCGTCCAGCATCTTGTGGCTCCACGTCACGGAACCGCCCTCGTGCTCTGTTTTCAGACATTGCGCGCAGCGCTGTTCTTTAAATGAAAAAAGCCCTGTGCCGTCTCAACAGCCACCAAAAACTCACCGAAAGGACCTGTCTGCGTGCAACGGCACAGGCAGGCGGGGTTCGGTGAATATTTACTATCCGGCTATTTTTTCTTTTCGGGCGATGTATTGGAGGATTTATCTTTTTCCTTTTTAAAATCGCCAATAATACTTTTGAGCGGACATATCTTGAAAAGAAAACATTTTTTGCAGCCTGTTAGAATTGCGATTGGGCAGAGTGTCATGGCAAATCCTCCTTTTTTTTAGTGTTTCCTGATTCCGTGAATCTAAGCTCTTTCGGTAAATCTTCAAGCAGATTTCAAGAAAATGTTGTGGAAGACAAAATATTTATGGGATAGTTTGCGAAATTCGCGGGGCAGGTGTAGATTTAGAGAAAATATTGATTGAGGAGTTCGGGAGTTCTAAAGTTCGGAAATGCGAAAGTGCGGGAGTGAAAAAAGTAGAAAGTAGAATTTAGAAAGTAGAAAACTTAACACTTAAACCTGATTTTGTTGGAGTTCACAACTTCAGTTGTGTGATTTGTTGGAGTTCACGGCTTTAGCGTGGGTTTTGAGGAAGTGTCAAAGTATCAGAGTATCAGAGGTTTTGGAATCGAAAATTCTCCTTTGAAACTTCACCACCGATGAACACCGATTTTATCAATTTAGTTTCATTTTGATAAAACCCCGAGGCGTAAGCGCTCGGGGTAGG
>JAGVIF010000489.1 GCA_020056205.1 Lentisphaeria bacterium
AGCCCCGAGGCCTTGCGGCTCGGGATCTTCGACTTTAGCGTGTCTCTTTCTTGGCAGTTTCTTATTGATAAAACTGCGAAACTCGCAGTAGGACGCTGATAATGATAATGCAATGCAGTGCAGTTCATTAAATTATTCGAGTGAAAAGAAGAAAGATGGTCAGGCTTCCTTCGACAGGCTCAGGACAAGAAAAGCGCCGGCCTGCTTTTTCGGGAAGTTTCAAAGGGGAGATGAGGGAGCGCGCGGCATTATGGATAATTCAGTTGTTGTCTTTAGGACGGAATTTAAACGCAACCTGATCGAATGGCTTCAGATAGAAAACAAAACGCCGGAAGATATGCATGACGATGAACCCCTGTTTGGCAATGGACTGGGGCTTGATTCCCTTGATGCCGTCGAAATTGTCATCATGCTTCAGCGCAAGTATAATATCCATCAAAAAGACATCGATACCCGCAGGGAAGTTTTCGCCACATTAGCCACCCTGAGCGACTATGTCCAGGAAAAAATCGGCCGGTAAGAATATGCTTCAATCATCTCCTGTCATCACCGGTGTCGGATGTATCTCCTGCGCCGGAGATGGCTACAGCGACACTTCCGTCTTGATATTCCGTCAGCCTGTTTGCCCTGTCCCGTCCATCGCCGCCAACAGTTCGCTTAAACCACCGGTTTTTGAATTGACCAGTTTTAAATCGGACAAGGATGAGCCGGGCGGGCGCAGTCTCGCCTTGCTGCGGCATACGTTGAAACAGGCGCTCCGGCAGGCGGCACTGTCGGCGCGGGAGCTTACGGCGCTCCGTGTTGGAGTCTGCATTGGAACTACCGTCGCATGTCAGTTGAACAATATTCCCTTTTATGCCGAACTCCGTTCCTCTGGCTCCGCTCCCGCCAAACCATTGACAAATTTTATTGCCGGTTCCCCTGCAGAGTGGATCCGGCGCGAATACTCGCTCCGCGGACCGGCATTGACCGTTTCGAATGCCTGTTCGTCCGGCGCCGATGCCATTGGTATCGCGTCTTTGTGGATACGCTCGGGTATCTGCGACATCGCCATTGCCGGAGGCGCCGATGAACTTAACAAAGTGCCGATGGCAGGTTTCCACGCGTTGGGAGTCTGCTCCAAATCACCATGCCGGCCGTTTGACCGCGACCGCGACGGCCTGAATCTGGGGGAGGGCGGGGCCGTTGTCGTCATAGAATCGGCGGAGTCGGCAAAAAAACGCGGCGTCAGTCCGCTTTTTTCAGTCGCCGGGTATGGAACAGCCGCCGATGGTTTCCATATTACAAGGGCTCACCCTGACGGTTCAGGCCTTGCGCAGTCCATCAATTATGCCATGCAAGTTGCCGGGATACAAGCCTCCGACATTGCCTTTGTCAACGCGCATGGCACCGGAACAAGCGGCAACGACAGCCTGGAAGCGTCTGTGCTGATGCGTATTTTCGGGACAGGTCTCAAATATTTGTCAACTAAACGCATAACCGGCCACACTCTCGGGGCGGCTGGCGCGCTTGAATTCATTTTTACCGGCATAATGCTGGCAGAAGGCAAGGTCGCGCCCAGCCGCGGGTTTGAAAATCTGCCGGATGACATTGCCGCCGCGCCGGTCACTTCCCTGAGCCCGGTCAACGGAAAATTCGCGCTGTCCACCTCCCTGGCTTTTGGCGGTTGCAACAGCGCCTTAATCGTGGAAAGGTTGTGGTGAAATTATGTTTATCTCCGGGATTGGTATCATAAATGCCTTCGGAACCGGCACGGAAAGCCTGGACTTGCTGAGACAAAACGGCAAAATGAGGGATGAAAATATTGGCAAAGACATGCTTAATTTCGTCAAAAGTAAATATGATCTCCGCCGGGCCGACCGCTACACCGCTATTGCCATGGTTTCCGCCGTTCAAGCGTGCGCTGACGCCGGGTTCGCCGATCGCGCCCTGCCGGACACCGGAGTCATCACTGTCAGCGCATTCGGTCCGCATCGGACAACTTTCGCCTTTCTTGATGATGTCCTTGATTACCCGGAGGATCAGGCGCTTCCTACCACTTTTTCTCACTCAGTCCACAACGCCGCCGCCTTTTATGTGGTCTCCTCCCTGCAAATAAGAGGACCGGCCATTTCCCTGACCGGCTTCGAGGATGTCTGGTTCGATGCCTTGGAATTATCCTCCGTATTCCTGAATTCCGGTTTCTGTCGTCGGATATTACTCCTTGGAATCGAGGAACTTGCGCTTCTCACTCGGAGCATCGCCGAGATTTTGCCTGAGAGTTTTCCGCGCAAGCTTCAGGAAGGTTCCGTGGCGCTGCTGCTTTCATCCGCGCCCGAAGGCAAGAACTACACGGCCGTCA
>JAGVIF010000229.1 GCA_020056205.1 Lentisphaeria bacterium
AAAATTATAAAAACAAAAAAAGGCAATATCAAAAAATGAAAAAAATTGGCGACTGGAAGAAAAAGAAAAATTTTGTCGTCGGAATAGCCTCCGATCACGGCGGATTCAAAATGAAATCTTCCATATTGGAAACTTTTTCGCGGAGAAAAATAAATTTTATTGACTACGGGCCGGAAATGTTTGACGCGCAGGACGATTATTCGGATTTTGGCGCAAAACTCGGATTTGCGGTTTCAAAGGGCGACTGCGACTGCGGAATCTTACTCTGCCGTTCTGGCGTCGGAATGGGGATAGTGGCGAACCGCTTTCACAATGTCCGCGCGGCAGTGGCTCATTCTGCGAAAATCGCAAAAGCAAGCAGGGATCACAACTGCTCGAATGTCATGGTGATTCCGGGAGATATTATAGGGATGGAAGAAGCCGAAAAGATTATTGATGAATGGATGCAGGTTCCTTTCAGCGAAGAAGAAAGACACGCGAGAAGACTTCTTCAAATCGAGACTGATTCATACGACGAAACAGCCGCCATCAGAGGGGTTGACCCGGAAATAGCGAAAATTATTGACGCGGAGAAAGAACGCCAGTCGTCGGGGATAGAACTTATCGCCTCGGAAAATTTCGCGAGCGCCGCAATAATGGCCGCCCAAGGCTCAGTCCTCACCAATAAATACGCCGAAGGATATCCCGGAAAACGCTATTACAACGGGTGTGAATGCGTTGATGACGCCGAGTCTCTTGCCATAAAAAGAGCCTGCGAGCTTTTCGGAGCGGAAGCGGCAAATGTTCAACCGCACTCCGGCAGCCAGGCGAACATGGCGGCGTATTTCGCGTTGATAAACCCCGGCGACACCGTTCTTGCGATGAATTTGGCGCACGGCGGGCATCTCACGCACGGCCACCCTATGAATTTCAGCGGGATGCTGTATAAAATTGTTCCGTACGGCGTTTCTCCCAAGACGGAAATGCTTGATTATGACGAGATTGCGAAAATCGCAAAAGAACACACCCCGAAGCTGTTGATGGCGGGAGCCAGCGCCTATCCGAGAGCTTTTGATTTTAAAAAATTGAAGGAAATAGCGGATTCCGTGGGGGCATTTTTCGTCGTTGACATGGCGCACATAGCCGGTCTTGTCGCCGCCGGAGAACATTTGAGCCCGGTTCCTTATGCCGACATTGTAACCAGCACCACCCACAAGACCTTGCGCGGGCCCCGTTCCGGTCTGATTCTCTGCAGGGAAAAATACATCAAAGCGGTGAATTCAAAAGTTTTTCCGGGCATTCAGGGCGGCCCGATGATGCATACGATCGCCGCGAAGGCGATATGCTTCAAAGAAGCGATGAGCGATGATTTTAAGAAATACCAAAAACAGGTGAGAAAGAACGCCTCCGCGCTTGCCGACGCATTGTCGCGCCAGGGCTTTCGGATAGTTTCCGGCGGCACCGACAATCACCTTTTGCTTGTTGACCTGAGGCCAAAGGCATGCACAGGGAAAATTGTCGCGGAAGTTCTCGACAAAGCCGGAATTACCGTAAATAAAAATATGATACCGTTTGATCCTGAGAAACCGTTTGTTACCAGCGGGATAAGAATAGGGACTCCGGCGGTTACCACGTGCGGAATGGCGGAAAAGGAAATGGAAAAAATCGCCGATTGGATAGGGAAGGCCGTTGAGAAGAGGGACAGCGAGATCGTCCTTGCTGAAATCAAAGCGGAAATAAAAGAGTTTATGAGAAATTATCCGATGCCGCAGTTTAGCTCTTTTATTTGATTTTCAATGATTCAGGGCGGGCTATGCCCTCGACCCAAAAGAATAAGGAAAGGGTTCAGAGGTTCAGGGTTCAGGGTTTAACGTTCAGGGTTCAACGGAGAAAGGGAAATGAACGTCGAACACTCAACCTTTGAAATTGGCTCAAATAGGCAAGCAAAAAAAGTAGAATTTAGCGACCGACTGCGCAAAGCGCAGTAGGTCGTTGACTTCTGATTAAAAACATAGAACCGTAAAACAAAGACACTAAGGGAAAAAATATGGACTGCATCTTTTGCGGGATTGCGGAGGGAAAAATTCCCTGCGTGAAAGTTTATGAGGATGAACTTATACTTGCGTTTCTGGACATCGCCCCGATATGCAAAGGACATGTCCTTGTAATTCCAAAGGAGCATCATCAGAGCATTGCGTCAGTCCCGGAGGCGACAGCGGGAAGGATGACGCGCATAGCCGCGCGGATAGGCATAGCGTTCAAGAGGGAGCTTGACGCCGACGGATTCAATTTTCATCTTTCGGACGGGGCATGCGCCGGACAGGTTGTGATGCATGCGCATATACATGTTGTGCCAAGAAATCCTGAAGACGGTTTCCACTGGAATTGGCGGCAACTTAAATATGCGTCCGAAGATGAGACAAAGGCGATTGCGGAAAAAATCAAACAGAGGATTAAGGGATGAAAGGGGGTGAAAAAAAGGATTTCAAGGTTTGTCTTTTGCAATTGGGTCATTACATTAATCCTGATCAAAAAAAATAGGGGGGGCGTATGAAAAAAACATTAAAAATCGTAACCGGAATTTTGCTGGCCTCGGCGGTTGCTGTTTCATTTGCGGACGCAAGGGACTCGAAAAAGGGAAAATCTCAAAGCGAGGAGAAAAAATTTTCCTCCGAAGAGATGACAAAAGACTATGAAGAAATGATGGCTTTGTATAAAGAACTCAAAACAAAGGCTGAAGCATTTAAAAAGAAATACAATATGCTTCCCCCCGATTTGATGATGATCTTGGGCGAAAATCGCGGTCGAGGCGACATGATGGGTCCCGGAGGCAGAGGCGGCACGATGGGACCTGGACAAGGCGGCGGCGGCATGCCACCGTCTCCTAAAGATGAAGATGTGTTTGAGTAAAAATATTCACTGAATTTTTAGTGAATATTTTCAATTGGTGCGCGGGAGAGGACTCGAACCCCCATGGATTTCTCCACCAGATCCTAAGTCTGGCGCGTCTGCCAGTTCCGCCACCCGCGCATCGAAAGAAAAACTTTCGGGGCGGTAATATCGTTCCGCCGATCGGAAAAATCAAATTGGGGTAGAAGTTCAGCAGTATAAGTTCAGCAAACCCTGCCTGCCTGTGCGTGTCCGCACGCAGACAGGTCCTTTTGCCGAACTTATACATGTAAATATTCACCGAAAGGGCAGGGGTCGGTGAATATTTACCCGTATAAAGCGGCTGGAGTGCTGTCTTCAATCAGGACATCAACCATGTCTCCAATTCTGATTCTGTCTTTTTTCCATAGGACTACTGTTTTATTTGAACTTGTTTTTCCTATCAGCCTGTCGTTTCGTTTCGGACTTTGTCTTTCAACGAGGACTTCGAGTGTTTTTCCTATCAGTTCGCTGTTGTTTTTCGCGACTCTTATCTTGAGGTCGTCAAGGAGGATTTTATTTCGTTCTTCTTTTATTTTTTGCGGGATTTGCTCATCCATTTCAGAGGCGGGGGTGTTTCTTCTCTTAGAATATTTAAAGATAAAAGCCTGGTCGAAGGCGATGTCGTTCATAAGCTTTCTTGTCATTTCAAAGTCGGAATCTGTTTCGCCCGGAAATCCGACTATGACATCCGTTGAGAAACTTAATTTCGGGCGTCCCTTTCTCAATGTTTCAATTATTCTCATATAATCGTCCGCAGAGTAATTTCTGTTCATAGCCGTCAGGATTTTATCCGAGCCTGACTGAAGCGGCATGTGAATTTTATCGCAGACCTTGCGATTTTCGCAGATTTCGGAGATAAGAGAGTCGTTGAAACTTGCCGGATGCGGCGAAGTGAATCTGATTCTTTGTACCTCGTCTATTGATGAAATTTTTCTGATGAGTTCGGCGAGCGGGGATATTTTCTCCTGTTTTTCCGCCTTATTGAGGCCGTATGCGGCGATATTTTGTCCGAGAAGGAAGATTTCCTTTACCCCTTTTGAGCAGAGAAATTCGACTTCCCTGATGATTTCATTTTCGGAGCGGCTTTTTTCCGCGCCTCTTACGTAAGGGACTATGCAGTAGGAGCAAAACATATCGCACCCTTTCATGACGGAAACGAACGCTGAAACCTGATTTTTTGGAAGATGAGTTTGGAAGTCATCATATACGTCAAGGACTTCCGTCTCTGAAATTCTGGAAGCGGGGGAATTTATTATTGTTGAAATTATTTTTGGGATGGAGGCTATTTGGCCTGTTCCGAGAACAAAATCGAGGTGTGGAAATTTTTCGAGAAGCGAATCTTTTCTGTCCTGCGCCATGCAGCCCATTATTCCGAGAATTCTACCGGGTAATGAATTTTTCCATTCGCGAAGCTGCCATAGATAACCTTCGACTTTGCGGTCGGCCGAATCGCGGACCGTGCATGTGTTCAGAATGACGATGTCGGCTTCTTCCGTCTTTTCAGCCTCCTCGAAACCTGATGATTGAAGCAGAGCGCGGACAGCCTCCGAGTCTCTCTCGTTCATCTGACAGCCATATGTTTTAATCAGGAACTTCACTATTGAGAAAGCAGAAGATATTCAAGTTGCTCTTCGTTCAGTAACTTCAAAAATTCTTTGAAGTCTTGGGGGAGTTGAGCCGTAGCCATAGATAATTTGTCGGTTAATTTCGAGTTCTTCGAGTCTTTCAATGGGTGTTTTATTTCTCCAGAAATGATGCTCGTCCAATTCCCCTCCTTTGAAACTTCACCACCGATGAACACCGATTTTATCAATTTAGTTTCATTTTGATAAAACACCGAGGCGTAAGCGGTCGCGGCAAGTGCGACCCACCATGTTATTTTTCACGATCGCCGCAAGGACGACCCTCCATTTTACGCCGCAGGCGTGGAGTGACACGCTCGCCGTGGCCCGGTTATTTTGATATCAGTTTTTTGTCACGAGTCCGAGCATTTCTCTGATAACCGGAGAGAATTTTACTACGACGGGCGCGAAGACGATGCTGACCATGCTCATAAGTTTGATGAGGATGTTGAGCGCCGGGCCTGAAGTGTCTTTGCACGGGTCGCCTACGGTGTCGCCTATAACTGCCGCGGCGTGGACAGGGTTTTTGCTTCCGTCCGGAAGTCTTTTGCCGCCGTAATTGCCTTTTTCGATGAATTTCTTCGCGTTGTCCCACGCGCCGCCGGCGTTGTTAAGCATTGTGGCGAGGACGAAGCCTGTGGCGAGTCCGCCTGCGAGAAGTCCCATTGTTCCGGCTATGCCGAGAACAAGCCCGGTTACGACCGGCACAATTATGGCGAGCAATGACGGAATAATCATTTCTCTTTGTGCGCCTGCTGTTGATATTTCAACGCATCTTGCGTAGTCGGGCTTTTCTGTTCCTTTCATAATGCCGGGTTTTTCTTTGAATTGTCTGCGGACTTCCTCCACCATCGCGCCCGCGGCTCTTCCGACGGCTTTCATTGCCATAGCGCAAAATACGAAGGCCATCATTCCACCGATGAAAAGGCCGCATATAAGTATGGGATTCATTATATGGAGTTCTAACGGTCCAACGAAATCAAGGATAGAAGCCGCTGATGCTTTAACCTTTGTAAATCCCATAAAAACGCCGTCAGGGGAGCGTTCCGCCATTTTTCCAATCCAGAGTTTGACTTCCTCGACGTAAGCGGCAAGGAGGGCCATAGCGGTAAGGGCGGCGGAGCCGATGGCGAAACCTTTTCCGGTTGCGGCGGTAGTGTTGCCGAGAGAATCGAGGGCATCGGTTCTTTCTCTGACATGTTTGGGAAGCCCGGACATTTCAGCGTTTCCTCCGGCGTTGTCGGCGATAGGGCCGTAGGCGTCGGTCGCGAGGGTTATTCCGAGCGTCGCGAGCATTCCGACGGCGGCAAATCCCACTCCGTAAAGCCCCATTGTGAAGTCGCTAAAACCTCCGGCGAATCCGAAAGCGCAAAGTATTCCGATTGAAATAGTTATAACAGGAATTCCCGTTGAATACATCCCTGTCGCGAGTCCGTCAATTATAACGGTGCCGGGTCCCATTTGCGCCTGGGCGGCGATTCCCTTCGTAGGGGCGTATTCATCGGATGTGTAGTATTCGGTGGCCTGTCCTATAATAACTCCGGCGATGAGTCCAGCGACGACGGAGCCGAATATGCCCATTGATAGGAGTCCTATTTGGGCGAGGACGAATACTGCGATAAGAATGAGGACGGAGCTGCCGAGAGTTCCCGTGAGGAGAGCTCTGAGGAGATTTTTCTGGGATGCGCCTTCCTTGCATCGCACCATAAACATTCCGGCGATTGAAAGTATGGTTCCTATTCCGGCAACCAGCATTGGCGACAATGTGAGGGCGACGGCTTCTTTCAATGCGCCGGTTTTTCCGGCAATATCTATTGCGGCTCCGAATTTTTGAACTCCGACGGCGGCGCCGAGAGCGGCTGTCGCAAGTATCGCGCCGCAGTACGATTCGTAGAGGTCCGCGCCCATTCCCGCCACATCACCGACGTTGTCGCCGACGTTGTCGGCTATTGTCGCCGGATTTCTTGGGTCGTCTTCCGGAATGCCAACCTCGACTTTTCCAACGAGGTCAGCTCCAACATCAGCGGCCTTTGTGTAGATTCCGCCGCCTACTCGGGCGAAGAGAGCCTGTGTTGAAGCCCCCATTCCAAATGTTATCATAGTGGTTGTTATGTGGACGAGTTTTTCTATTTGCGTTGTACCCGGTTCGACGAAGACGAGACCGAGGAAATTAAGCCCGACCCTCATGTTTTCGGCGGTATAGACAAGTTTATCGAGAATGAGATACCACAGACAGATATCAAGGAGTCCGAAACCGACTACGACCAGCCCCATCACGGCGCCCGATCTGAATGCGACTTGCAGTCCCTTATTGAGGCTTTCGCTTGCTCCCTGGGCTGTTCTGCTGGAGGCGCGGGTGGCGGTGTTCATTCCGATGAAACCGCAAAGGCCCGAGAAAAATCCTCCTGTAAGGAAGGCTATTGGCACGAAAGGATTCTGAATTTTAAAGATCGCGAGTACCGTGAAAATTACGAAGAGAACGGCGAAGATTAGTCCGACTACGCGGTATTGTCTGAAAAGATACGCCATGGCGCCTTCGCGGACATAGCCGGCTATTTCCTTCATCTTATCGTTTCCTTCGGGCGCTGAAAGCATCTTTTTGTAGAAGAACCACGCAAAGACGAGAGCCAGAGCGGAGCTTATGGGGGCTATCCACCAGTAGTTCGGCAGAGTGTTGACCTGCGGCAGGCTTGCGGCTCCCGCCGCAATTTGAGTTTTTTTCACCGTGATTTCAACTGTTTCGGCAACAATGCCTTGGGCATTGGCGCAAACGGAAGCAAGCGCTGAACTCAGCCCGATAAGAACTGTTTTCCTTTTCATTGACTTTCCTTATTTATTTTGAATTTTATTGTTTAAAAAGTTAGGCGAGCCAATTGCAGAACTCATACGTTTTGAGTTTTGCAATTGACTCAGGCACAAAAAAGAAGGCGATAGCTTAATGGGGGGATTGATTTATTCAAATCTTTTTTTAAAAAACAAACAAAATTTTTTGTGCATTTGTGCTTAAGTTTCGGGAGAGCGGCAGCCGTAATAAGAACAAAATAATATAGATAGAGCCGATTGCAAAATTCCCCGTGGCCGCGCGGCATGTTATTTTGGATCCGAGGCCGCGTCAGCACGGGAGCGGGCATCCCTTTACGGTATGTCCCGACCGCGCCGACGCGGAATTCGCGCCAAAAG
>JAGVIF010000334.1 GCA_020056205.1 Lentisphaeria bacterium
ATATTCGAGGGTTTTATATACTGTTTACCGTTCTTCCACTCCTGGTAAATTTTTTGAAAATTGAGAAGAGACGAATAGATTTGGTCTATCTGCTCCCTATCCATCTTGTCCTTGTTGTCTCTCAGATACCTTGCGTAGTCGTTAAGGCAGGATTTCACAAGGTCTATTTCGCCGGCAATATCTTTTCTTTTGCCCCGCATTCCGGTAAGATCTGCTCTCAGAATATCCTCAAGCTCAACGCATTCTTCCAAGGCGACTTCCTTTTCCCATGATTCGTCGGGGTTGAGTCCCGACGGCAGCCAGTATATGATTCCAAGCTCAAATATTATCACGATAGCGAAGAGGATCAGGGCTATGAACGCTACAAAGTCTTTTTTCCTTTTTACCGTCGGCAGAACTGTTTTATTAAATAATTGATTTTTTTTTATATTTTTTGTTTCATTTTTCATTTTGAGAAATATAGTTCGTGCTGTGTCAAAAGTCAAAGACAAGAAGGTATAAGTTCAGTAAACCCGTCCTTTTACTGATACTTACACAAAAAAATAAAATGCAAAGTTTTTATTTTTTTTGCTTGACAAGATTGCTAATGATGAGTAAAGTAGGGCTTTATAATTTTTTTAAATTAAAGAAATACAAAAATAAACAAAGATTGAGGTGTCCAAATGGGAATGGTCAACAAGATTGTCAACATCGTGGTTCTTGTTCTGGCGATCGCCTGTGTCGCTTTTGGTTCTATGCTCTTTAAAAAGAGGGAACAACTTCGCTTCAGAGGAGACAAGATGGCCGCTGTCATAGGTAAAGTGTCCCAAACAATGGACAAAGAAAGCGAAAGCGACTACGCGAAAAAACTCAGTTCCGCAAAACTGGAACTGAATAAAGACAAGGATCCTCAGGGTGAGGAAAACAAGGGAAAGACGCTTCATCTGACAAATTATGATAACATTGACAACGTTCTCAAGCCGTTTGAAAAACAGGTTGATGAAGTGGTAAAACAGAGGGACGAACTTGCCGGCGCCCTCAATACGGTCTCCGAAACACTTAAAATTCCGGAGACGTACGGAGTCATGGTATTCAAGAGTTTGAAAACATATGAAAGCAAAAAGACGAGTCTTCTTGGCCTTGTTGAGAAAGTCAACACTCGTGATGAAGCCGTAATCGGTCAGGTGGTAAGTTCAGCGGGAACTTTGGGTTTCACGGTTGACGTATCGGCTTTAAAAGATCTTGACAATTTCAGGCCTCCGCTTAGTGATTTTGGAGCAAAAGTTGAGAATTTTAAAAAAAGATTAGACAACTACGCTTCTCATATATCAAAGATATGCTCTATCCTCGAGGTGAGCTCTCCGTCCCTTGTCGGCGATGATTATTCCGTCGAGCTTGCGGGCAGTGAAGACAGAGTCAAAGCTAAAAAAGAAGAATTCGAGCAGACCAAGAGAGAACTTGCCTCAACAAAGGCGAAACTTCAGGAGACGGAAGAAAAACTCAGCAACGCGATAACCAAGACGGCCGAGCTTGAGAAACAGATAGCTTCCCTCAATGAAGCTATCGGAAAATACAAAAAAATGATTGGCGGCGAAGATATGGATCTTGGGAAGGGGCCGCCGCAGGAAGCCGAACTCGCGAGGAAGCTTGTCGGCAAGGTTCTTGAAGTCAATGACAAATGGGATTTCATAGTGATAGATCTCGGCAAGAACAACAAAATGCGTCTCGGAACAAGTAAAAAAGAAATATTCGTTTCCCTCCCGGAAGGGAAAAACATGATAGTGTCAAGAGGCGACCGGCCCGTCGCCGAAGTGAAAATAGTAAGAGTCAACGAATCGTGTTCGATAGCGGATGTCGTACCGGGCAAAAAATATGGAAGCATCCAACCGGGAGACAGGGTTTTCTTCGGAACGGTCGAAAACTGATTCTTACCCTTACAAACAAGGAGAATAAAAATGAAAGCGCTGTTCAATGTTGTTTTACCGGTTGCTTCCCTTCTACTTATAATAGCCACACTTGTCATGCAGTTGATGGAAATGAAATTCTATGAAATGTTCTGATAGTCCTAAAGTTACATTTACTTTGCAGGGCCGTCGTTTGAGACGGCCTTTTATTTTCATCCTTTTTCTTTTCTTATCCGCTCTTCTCCCGTCTTGTCAAACCCCGCAGGAAAAAAAAGGCGCCAGCGCCATTCCGGTGAACCGTCCCGCATCATGGGAAAACGACGGCATGACAGGGGTAACCCGATAAAACTAATTTGTTTCGGTTTTCGTTTGGTCGCGGCGTAAGCCACTCTAAGTCCCTTATGTCCCTTGCGTCCCTATCGTGAAGAATCGGCGATTGAAGGTTGGCAATTGGAAATCGAATCGGTAGTGTCAGAGCGTCAAAGTATCAGAGTGTCCCCGAGGCGTAAGCGCTCGGGGTTCATCGCTGAATTCTGACTACTTTTCAATCAATTGCGGCTACGATAGCGGCCACGAATAATACATGGTTCAGTGAATACGCGCATGAGTTCTGCAATTGGCTCGGATAGAAAAAATAACATGAAAATAATTTTTTTAAGCCAACACATGAAATTTTCCGGCGGGCGGAGGCTTCTTTTTGACTATGCCAAATACTTAATTTCAGCCGGGCGCGATCTAACAGTTCTTGTGATTAGGGATGTGGGAGAATTAAAAGGCTATCTGCCTGTGAAAAAAGTCTCCTCCTTTGACAGCGGAAACATTCCAAGAGCCGATCTAATCGTCGCCACAACCCCAAAAGATGTGAAACTTGCCTTTGAAAGCGGCATGGGCAGAGTGGTTCATTTCTGCCAGGGTTACGACAATATTGACATGGAAAAAAGAATATATGAAAACATAGTTCCTCCGCGATATCAGGGAAGGGGAGTCTTGCATGCGCTGACACTTTTTCGCAAAAAAAATCAGTGGAGGAAAACGCTCCGCGAATGGGAAAGCATTTACCGCCTTCCCACTTTTTTTATAAGCATATCATCGCATTTGCAGGAAGAACTTGAGAAACGTTACGGAAGGCCGGCCCCGCTATGCAGAAATGGAATTGATTTAAAAATTTTTCATCCGGCATCCGACAAAGCATATAGCCGCTTTTCAGAAAAAAATCCTATGAAGATAATCAATGTGGGCCCGTATGATGTGACATATAAAGGAGTGCAAACAACCGTCGAGGCCGTGAAAATGGCGAAAAAGGCGGGCTTGAATCTTGATTTCAGGAGAATAGCCCCGATTCCCTCCTCATCCGAATCATCATCGAACACGGACTATTCGATATCAATAAGCCTCCCGCAGGACGAATTCTGCGAAGCCATGCGTTCGTCCGATGTCTATATCTCAAATTCAACTGAAAGAGAGGGATTCGGACTGCCCGCTGTGGAGGCTATGGCCTCAGGGCTTGTAACAATTCTCAGCGATATAAAGTGTTACAGAAGCTTTTCGAATGAATGCGAACATTGCATCTTTGTCCCTGAAGGAGATATAAAGGCGACATTCAAAGCTATCGA
>JAGVIF010000063.1 GCA_020056205.1 Lentisphaeria bacterium
CCCTCCGGTCAGAGACAGTATCGCATTCGAGAAAAAACTCGAACTTTACAAGGGGTTGGGATTTGATGGGGTGCAGTTTCATGACGATGATGCGGTGCCGAACATCAATACTCTCACGGACTCGGCCATTCGAAGCACGGCGGCGAAAGTGAAGAAGATGCTGGATAAACACGGCTTGACTGCGGAATTTGTCGCGCCACGCCTATGGGAAGACCCACGCACAATTGACGGCGGCTATACTTCCAACTGCTCCGAATGCCGAAAGTATGCGCTCGAAAGATCAAGAAAAACCATAGACATAGCCAACGAACTCGGAACCAATAACATAGTCCTCTGGCTTGCGCGTGAAGGAACATACATAAGGGAATCCAAGGACTCCGTCGAATCGGTCAAAAAAATTGCTGAAGCCGTTCAGAACATGCTTGACTACGACAAGGATATCAGGATAATGATAGAATCCAAGCCGAACGAGCCTATGGATCACACATACATTCCCACGATAGGACATGCGATCGGACTGGGACTTCTGACCAGCGCCCCTGAGCGCGTCGGTTGCCTGATTGAGAGCGCTCACGCGATTCTCGCAGGACTTGATCCCTCGGACGAGATGGGGTATGCGATGGCTCACGGAAAACTTTGGAGCGTCCATCTCAACGACCAGAACGGATTGAAATTCGACCAAGACAAGACCTTTGGCGCAGTTGATCTGCGGCGCGCGTTCAATCAGGTGCGCGTTCTTGACAAACACGGCTACGGAAATAATGGCGAATGGGTCGGACTCGATGTCAAGGCGATGCGTACGCAGAAAGCCGGAGCGGCGACGAAACATCTCCGCAACAGCATGGAAATTTTCCTGAAGCTCCTGGAAATCAGCAGATCCCTCGATGAAGGCAAAATCAGCAAACTTATCAAATCCAGAGATTATGAGGAACTGGAACTTTACATTCTTAAAAGCCTCATCGCGTAAATATTCACCGAACCCCGCCTTACCTGTGCGCCTGCCTGCCCCGCTGGGGCGGTAGACAGGTGTCCGCTTGAACTGCGAGCGTTCTCGCTCAGGCGGGCGCACGCAGACATGTCCTTTCGGTGAATATGGACATCTAATAAAATGCGAAATAGTTTATTTTTCCACAAAAACATCACATAGACGAGCCAATTGCAAAACTCCGGACGCGGCCTTGCCGAGCGAAGCGACGCTTGCCGAAAGCAAAACCGTGTCCCTCCATTTCTACGTCCGTTTCGGGCGTGGAGGGTCTTGCTTGCCAAGACCGGTTTTTGAATTTTGCAATTGCCTCAGACAACTGCTTCTTACGAAAAAAGAATAAAAACATTGATTTCGCATTTTATTCTTTGACCCATTTTTTGAAAAAATCCAGGCGCTTGCCGGGGTTTCTGTTTGTAATCTGAATTGCCATCCAATATGGGAAGACCTGTCCGATTAGTTCCACTTTTCCTACTTGGATGTCATTCCCGGACGGGATAATATCCATGAATGCCATTTCTGGATTGGATAGGAATCTCTCATCCATGTCTGTTTTAATTTCTATAGATTCTCCGATTGACATTTCGATTTTGCCGTCTTGCGCCACCTTCGTTTCTAAAAAAAATGGAGCATCGAGTATTTTGCTTTCAAGTTTCTGTTCTTTAAGTTTTTCTCCGTTAAGCATTATTCTGGCAAAATCTTTTCCGTCTTTTCTCTGCAATACAAAATAAATCAAAATATGCGGAGGAGCGCCTTCCCTTCTTTCCGGTTCAGTATTAAACGACCACTTCAAGGCTACGCCGGCGTCCCGGGGTATCTTGTTCACTATTACATTAAATTCTTTTGGGGTTTCGCCGCTTTCAGGATGAAACAGAAATGGAATTTTGAAACGGATTGGGTCATTATGGGTAAGCAAATAGTTTTTTCCATCATCTTTGATATTTCCTGACAGCTCTTCTTCAATCCTTTTCTTTCTGTCAGGAGTATAGATGAAAGACGCCTCGAAATTTCTCTTATTGAAAGCGTCAAGCCTTTTGTCAAAACTGTTTTTTACGGTAGCATCATCAAGACTGTCGGCGAAAGAGCATGCGAAATCAAGGGCATCGAGGAAGTCCGTCATTTCGGACGGAAGGTCGTCGCGCATGATGTCAGCTATCTTATTCGCTCTCTGTTCCCAAGTGTCAAAAGGATAGCCAAACAAAAGCGAACCCAAAATGTGTTCGAGACTTCTGTCGTAGGCAAGAAAACGCATCTTTTGGGGGATATTTTGAAGAGTCAGGGTTATTTGCTCATATTCTTTTCTTTCGGACTCGCTCAAAATAATTTCCGCAGGGATATCCTTTGGCGGAACGGCTATTTTTTCTTTTGCCCTGCCCGTCTCCTCTCCGGATGCTGTTTTTATTTCCTTCGGCGCCGGAGTGTTGTCCGCGCTCCCCTCATGTTTTTGTTTTTCCGCCTGTTGAGCATGTCCGGAGTTTCTCACGGCTTCGTCCGTTAACGGCGGAGGAAGGGGGATGTCTTTAATCTTCGGAATTTGAAGATATTCAGGCTTTTTATCTACCTCCGCCTGATGAAGTTCTGCCTCCGCGCTTTCTTCTCCGTCTTTTTCAATGGAGGGGAAGTCCGGCAAAGACGGCTCTTCGGTTCTTCGGCTCTTAAAAAAAAGAACAACGCCAAGAAGTAAAAGAGAAACGAGAAAAACAAAGACGCCTGAAATTAACACCGCTTTTCCACGAAAAGTTTTTGCGGTTTTTTCCGGTTCTCCGGCAATCTTATCTTGTCCGGCTTTCTGCGGTTTCGCTGACAGCGGCGCGGCATATTTTAATGGCCTATTCATTTTTAAAAGCATCAAGTCTTCGACCAGTTCTTTTGGCGATTGATAACGGTCTTCCGGGGCTTTTTTGATGCATTTTGTGATAATGTGTTCAAGTTCTTTGGGCGCCGCCGAATTTAATTCCCTAAGAGTTTGGGCGTTTGAATTCGCGTGCAAACTGAAGATATCGGTTGTGTTGTCAGCCATGAATGGAGGCTGCCCCGTCACTAAATGATAAAGCGTTATACCGAGCGCGTAAATATCAGAGCGAATGTCGCAGTTTTTGGCGTCTCTCGCCTGTTCCGGAGGCATATACACGGGGGTTCCAAGAGCCATAATGTCCATCGTCAAAGTGTAACTTTTTCCGCTTGGCAACGAAATTTGCTTCGCAAGCCCAAGATCAGCGAGTTTGATTACGCCGTCGCTTGTCATCATAATATTGGCGGGCTTGATGTCCCTATGGATGATGTGATATTTTTCAGCCTCCACGAGGGCATGCGCCACCGCTATTCCTATTTCCACGACTTTTTCCGGTTCAAGCGCGAATTGCCTGCGCTCGAGCATATCCGCGAGCGAGCCGCCGTCAACATACTCCATCACTAAATACAGGCAATCATTTTCACAACCGCAGTCATATACCCTTGTAATATTTTGATGGTTCAACTTTGCGGCGACCTGCGCCTCTCTCACAAAACGGTCTGAAAAATTTTGAATGGAGGAATATTCCCGCCTCAAGATTTTGATTGCGACCGGAATATTGAGTGTAAGATGTTTTCCTTTAAAGACATATCCCATTCCGCCTGAGCCGATGATTTCTTCCACTTTGCATTTTCCGAGAGTCTGCGGAACAAAAGAATCGGAGTCCTTCGAATTGCCTAAAACGCTTCCTTTCGGCAAAACTGCGGGACTGATTGGATTTTTCTTTAGCTCATCATTCATGCTATGCGCCTTTATTTGTAGATACTGTAAATATTCACCGAAAGGACGGGGTCCGGTGAATATTTACAATCACTCTATCTTTATGGAGTCAAGTTCCACGCCGTTCCTTTTTATAACGATGTTGTCGTTTTCTCTTGATATCTCAAACTTCGTTTTTCCGTCAAGAGAGTTGATGACGGCCTGGTTTTTTTCACCCGACAAAATTTTCAATATTTCGTCCATCATTATATTCGACAGGGCTCTGCCGTCGGTTCCTATCCAAGACCACGGGTTGCCATATCTTGTTGAGAAAGCGGAGGTCTTGGGGTTGAAAGGCGCAGGCTTTGCGCCGTCAAGGAAGACCCGGTAATTGACAAGCCCCGCGCATTCGTCGGCGTCGAGATTATATGGAGAGAAAAAAGTTCCTATGTCCTCTTTCATATCTTGGAAAATCCTCCTAAAATCCGGGCTTCGGTCCACCACCACTTCTTCAAAAATGTCTTCCATCAAGTTGATAACACTATCATAATTATAATTTTGTATGGTGTAATTTTTCTCCCTTAGGACTTCAAAATCGTCAAGAAAATATATTCGTTCTATCCTTATGAGTTGTTGTGGAGTCGGGGAGTCCGTATCCATGAGGTTTTTCATTCTGTCGAGGAATTCGCCTCTGTGTTCGACCGGTAAAATCTTCATGGAATTTAAAAACACCTCAAAAGTCCCCCTGTTGAAACTGTGATAATAATAGAGCATAGGGAAGGCGCGCGAAAGCCCGTTCATCAATTCAATGTATTCGTCGTAAGGCTCAAAATTGCCTTTCTTCATCTCGGTGAGGCATACATAATAAAAGTAATTAATTCTCGTGGCTTGAAGGACATCTTTTACGAACGAATCTCTATACATGTTGTTCCTGAAGAACTCCAAGGGAACGGATGAAATCCATTTTCCCCTGAACGCTTCGGTCATCATTCCGACGGCCTTTCTTTTGGAAATAAAATCTATGGCAAGTTCGGGCCGCGCCTCAATAAAAGCCATCCGATCAAAAATATCCGGATTATATTTGGAATTATCAGCGCAGTACTTTTCGAATTCATCGTCAATTCGTTCCGAGACATTTAAAAAATCCACGATTTCCTTGTCTTGCAGAAAAAACACCATTTCGCCATAAACCATTGGCTTGCGTCCTTTTTCTCCGCAATTCCAGACAAATTCACTTGGCAGTCCATTATCGTCAAAAACAGCTTTCAACTCTTTTTGAAGTTCCGCGTCGCGCACCGCGAAAGTCAAAGGAAAACAACCGGCTGAATAGTCGGGAATAGCGTCTTTCTTAAAAAAGAAATGCAAGAAAAACGCGATTAGTCCCAGCAAAACTGCGGCACAGACAAAGATTAAGATGGTCTTTTTATTAATTGATAATTTTCTCCGCGATGTTATTCCAAAAGATAAGCCCTTTCATTGTGCTTTCAAGCAACCCGTTTGACATCGTGATTAGTCCTTCCCTTTCAAGCTCGCAAAGCGCTTTTTCCCATTGTTGAAAGTAAAAACCGCTTCGTTCTCTGAATTTTTCATTAGTCCACGGCTTTAGTGTCCGAAGTCCAAAGGCAAGGATTTCAGCGGCTCTGCGCTCCGCCGGTATGATGTCGCGGTCAGGCTCTTCTTCGTTTAACCATTCCTCAAGGCCGGCTTTTTCTGTCCAACGGTTTTTGCCGTCAAATGATGACGCCGACGGACCAATCCCGAGATACCTGTCTCCGAACCATATTTCAAGATTGTGGACGCACTCGCTTCCTTCCGCCGCGAAATTTGAGACTTCATACCTTTTTATTTTCGCAATAGACAGGATTTCGTCGTTTTTTCTCCACATTTCCATTTCTGTTTCCGGATCAGGCGTTATGATGTTTTCCTTTGACATCCGGCTTGCTTCCTCAAAAGTCAGGGAGTACGATGAAAGATGTTTGCAGTTGAACTGTAAAAATTTTTCCAAGTCGCCGGCATAATCTTCCGTGGTTTGCCCCGGAATCCCGTGAATCAAGTCGCAGGAAAAATTTTCTAGTCCATTTTTGCGAAAGAGTTCTAAAGCCGTGTATAAGTTCTCCGGGGATCCTTTTCTTCCGAGAATTTTCCTGAATCTTTCGTTAAAACTCTGGACGCCGAAACTCACACGGTTCACCGATCGCGACAAAACCGAGATTTTTTCGTCATTCAATGTTTCGGGATTGCATTCAATGCTGATTTCACAGTTATTTGAAAGGGAAAAATTCGCTTTTAACGCTGTGAAGATTCTTTCAATATCTTCCGCCGCAAGGAAACTCGGGGTTCCGCCGCCAACATAAACGCTTTCGAGTTCTCCGCAGGTTCGCGATTTTTTTTCAAGCTCACGGCAAAGCCTCCGTAAATATTTTTCTATGATCTCTCCGCCCGCCGCGGGGATCGAGTAAAACGCGCAATATCCGCACTTGGATGCGCAAAAAGGTATGTGAATGTAAAGTCTTTTCACTGAATCCTGACAAGTCATAACAAACGGTAAAATATAAATTAGGCGGCCAAAAGCCGCAACTCAGAATATCCAACATCGAACACGGAATATCCAATGTCCAAGTTAAGATTTTTCGGGAATAAATTCCGATGGTAAATATTCACCGAACCCCGCCTGCCTGTGCGCCTGCCTGCGAGCGTTCTCGCTCAGGCAGGCACGCAGACAGGTCCTTTCGGTGAATATTTACTTGTATAAGTTCAGTAAAATGACCGGTCTTCGCTCTTCGACGAGTTCGACTCCTTCGGCAAGCTCAGGGCAGGCAAGCTCACCGCAAACAGGCTCACTGCGGGCAAGCTCAGGGCTGCGACTCGGCTCGCAGGGTTTACCAAACTTATACATTGCTGTCGCATTTCAAGAACAAGATCAGGCCGGAAAACAACGCCATGATTTGCGCCGTGACCGTCAGGAAGATTGAAACCATATCCTTTGATGCCGCC
>JAGVIF010000090.1 GCA_020056205.1 Lentisphaeria bacterium
ATTTCGAGGTAGCGCGGGTCTATTTGACCCGCGACTATCGGGTCAGATAGACCCGAGTTACTTTTTTCGAAATCCTTAACTTAGCGCCATTCGGGTCGGAATCGATATCGAATGCTAAGCCAAATGAGAAGTTCGAGAGTGCGGAAATGCGGGAGTGAAGAAAGTAGAAAACTGATCTCTTACTTTTTTTAAAAATATACAGATACGAGGTTTTTTTTGTCATCGAAAAATTGCACAGTCATCGCATGGGACAATAAAATGTCTCTTTGCGCAATTGCCGCTGAAAGGAATTCGGACGGAAGTCTTTCCGTGTCAAGATCGTTTGTCAGGGCATCTTCATCTTTTTCGTGGGAAGAATTTCCGCGCCGCATCGCCGGGATATATTCTGATATTTCTCCGGGCGAGAGCGGTTTGCTGATAGCGGGCGGCTACATGGAGGGCGCCGTAAATTTGGACTTTGAAGTCCCGAACCTCTCCCGGCAGGAAATAAAAAAGGCGCTTGGCTTTGAATTGCAGAGACAAGTCCCGGTTCCGGTTGAAAATCTTGTCTGGACATACAGAGTAATTGGACATTCGGCCGACAAAACTAAAGTCAGAATATTTGCGGTCAAAGAGGAAATTTGGAATAAATTTTTGGACGCGTTAATCCAGTCGGGGATAAAGTGTGATGCGGTTTTACATCCCATTTTTTGCGAGGGGTTGTCGTCCGAAGGAGAATTGGAGGCGATAAATGAATTTTATGAGGAACTATGGCATGTATCCTCTGAAGCCGCTCCAAATTCCTCTGTTATCGAAAGGATAAAATCCCTTCTTAAAAGCGATGCCGGAGAGAATGCGAAGGCAGGCTCATCGGCGGGGCTTTTTATGAGCCTTGTTCTGGCTTCTTATGCGACCGGCAATACTTTCAAGACGGACAGAGCGCTTTATCTTCCGCTGCCCAAACAACTGCTCCCCGCCCGGTTTAAGTTTTTAAAAAACGCTTTCGCCGCTTTATTGTCTCTTACATTTTTCCTGCTTTTTCTTCTTTGTTTCAGGCATATGTTTGACGCGAGGGAAAGATTTGCGGAAGTTACGAGCGAACAGAGAAGGGTGGAATCTGAGATTTTAAGGCTGAATCAGGAAGAAATGCGAGAGAAAGAAATTGATGATTTCATGAAAAAGCTGAAGGATTCCGACCCGGGCGACGCGGAGATAATAGCCGCCCTGCTTTCGCTTACTAAAAACCTGCCTCCCCACATGTGGATTTCGATGTTCAGTTCGAGGGGAGATGAGATAGATTTGACTGTTTCAACGCGCCGGGATAAAGACGCTCAGGCGGAACTTTCAAAATTAAACCAGCTTGGCGAGTTCTCCAATGTGAGCACGAAAAATACGAGAAGGGACAGCGACGGAACTTTGACGATATATCTGAAAATGACTCATAAGAAGGATATTCGATGAAAAAGTGGAAAAATAAAATAATGCTTGCTGTTTTACTTTTGGCAATAGTCTGCCTGCCCGTAGCCGCATTCCTCTTCTTTCTTACGGACATTGGGCAGATGTGGCCCGGAAAAAACGATATAAATGAGGCGAAGAACGCCCTCGAGAAGGCGCAGTCCGACTTGGCTTCGAGGATAAAAGAAGTCTCTTTGATGCGTTCGGAGCGCATTGATTTCATAAATAATTCAACAAGATTGTGGATGGAACCGAAGGATGGAACGGTAGATACGGAGGTGATGAAGAAAATAGAAGGAATGGCGAAAAATTCCGGAGTTAGCATCAAAAGTCTCGGCAACACGCGGAAAACAAAAGTCAACGAGCAAATGTCTTTTTTTGAAGTGAACGTAGACGCGCAGGCGCCGATGGAGGATATTGCCCGGTTTCTGGTGGAATTATACAAGGCGTCCCCAAGATTTTACTGGACGAGAATTCTATTGAGGCCATATAAGCCCAACGACAGCAAAGAGATCCTCTTAAGCGGCTCCTTGAGAGTTATATGTGTTGATGATCAGAAACTTGCGGAAAGACTTTCCGGCGGCGGAGGAGCGGCGCGATGAAAATTTTCTATCTGTCGGCAAACATTTTTTTGTTTTTCGCGTTTGCGGTTCTCTTGTATCTGAATATTGTTTTTAAAAAATCGCAGCCGGACCCTGTTTTGCAAAAGACGCCCGATGTTTCGGCGCTTGCGAAAATCAGTTCCGCAAAAAAAACGCCGTCAATCCGCGATTTTTCCGCGATATGGGAGGACAATGTTTTCAGCCAGTACAGGGCCAAAGACGGCGGCGAGGTGTTTTCCGGGATTAAGACGACGGGCCTTGAACTTATGGGTGTGTGCATTTACGGAGAACTTTCCGGCGCAATTATTTTTGATAAAACCGCTCCGGCGGCGGTAGGCGCCGCCGGAGCGCCGATGCCCGCAAAACCCGGACAATCAAAAAACTTGGCGGGCAAACAAGGCAATCTTCCCAAATTTTACAAGAAAGGAGAGACCCTTGACAACGGCTTTGAACTTAGTGAAATAAATGCCGATTCGGTTGTGTTATCCAGAGGAAGGGAGCAGATAATCCTGCAGCTTGAGTATTCCGACGAGGGAACTATAAACAGAACGGAGAACAACATATCGCCGCCTAAACCGCCTCCCGAAGAGGAAGCAAAAAAAACGCCTGACAAGCCTCACGTGCCCTCTCCTGAGCCGCCAACGCCCAAAATACAGGCCGAGCCCGCGAATAAGACCGGTGAAAAAATTGAAATTAAGTAGTTAAAAAGGAGAATTTTATGAAAAAAAAATTGAGTACCGTGTTGCTTCCGATTGTCTTTTTGTTTTTTGTGTCCGGATGCATCAGCCCGGAGGAGGACAAGACAAAGCCGGATAAACCGGAAGAAACAGATTTTCTTGAAAATATTGATCTGACAGGTTCCGTGTCCGGGGGCGGTGGCGCCTCAATGAAAAAACGCTCCGAACTTATTGATTCTGAGATAGTCAAGCCTGACGACTACGGCGTTAAAACCGAAGCGGACGGCCTGCCTTCCATCACGGAGAGGACTCCGGATCCGCAGCTTCAAAAGATTAACCCGTTCTACAGGGATTTTGCCCCTGCAGTCAAGGAAGTTGAAATCCCGATCACGATGAATTTCGACGCCGCACCGGTAACGAATGTAATAAGGGCGTTCTCTGTTTTTCTCAAATTCGACTATCTGATAGACCCGCAAGTAACAGGTAACATCAGCATTTCCGTGAACAATTCCAAGATGAGCACAACGGAAGTGTGGGAAATGTTCGAACAAATTCTGTGGCTTGCCGGAGCTTATTGTTCGCCGGAGGGAGATGTGCTGCAGATTCTTCCCTTTTCAAAAATGCCTCAGGAGAGAAAAATTCTCGTTGACCATTCGCCTCAGTCAAATGTCGAGGTCATGCTGTTTTCGATAAAAAACGCCGCTTCCAAGGACGTGCTTGAGAAACTGAAACCTTTCCTGACTCCGGGCTCAACGGCAATGGACATCCCGCATCAGAATTCCATACTCCTCATAGAAACTCCGGCCAACGCCGAGAAAGTCAAAAACTTTGTCGCGCTCCTTGACAGAAAAAATAAAGCCAATTGGCCGCAGATTGTCGTCCCATGCGTGAAC
>JAGVIF010000370.1 GCA_020056205.1 Lentisphaeria bacterium
AGAGATTGTTTTTCCGTCAACGGATAAAATCCACCGCGTTTCGATAGGATCATTTTTGCTGGTGTTGTTGAAAACCTTGAGAGTCCTTTTTACTTCGGAAGCGCTTCCGAAAGTCCAGTTCCATTCTCTGCATAAGACGCAGACCGGTTTCATTGCGGTGAAAAGAATATCCGATTCGTAATTGAGCCACATATGCCAGGCGGCCATCTCGTCCCATCTCCAGCCTTCGGTGAGTATTTTTCCGTAGAGTCCCTTGGCGTTTTTCGCCTCTGAAAGTCCGGCAAAACATCTGTCTCCGCCAAGCGCGGAATATTCAGCGGGCGCTATTCCGCTCGCATAGAAACATTCGCCGTGAAATATGGGTTTATTTTTCGCCATCGGCCATACGCCGGGACTGCGGTTGAAAGTCTTGTAGAAAAACTCCCTAGAATTATATGCGAAATCAGGAAAGTCTCTCCAGGTAATTCCGGCGGCCATATCATTGTAGTGACAGCCATTTACCTGCATTGATTGATTTTTCAGCGCTCTTCCGCCGTCAACCATCGCGGGCCTAGTGGGATCAAGTTTCTCGACAATTTCAGCTCCCTTCCGTATCGCGGGCTCGACAATATCAAGTGTTCCGAAATTGCAGGAATTGATGAAAACGATTTCATTTTCTATTGACCAAATGAATATTGAGGGGTGATTGCGTTCAGTTTTTATCCAAGCCTTCATTTGGCTGTACCAGTTATCGAAGAGAGCTTTGTTTACTTCTCCTTTGTCAACAAGTTTGTACGAGGCCACTTCGCCGTCGAAGATTCCGCTTGAGCGGACCGGCAGTCCCGCTTCATCATAATAATCAAGAAGCTGTTTTCTTGTCATATCCCCGTTCTTGTAAACGGTCCAGAGCCTTGTCATATTGATTCCGGTTTTTCTAGCGTATTCTATCTGTTCCCGCGGGCTTTTGAATCCCATCACCGCGGTGTCGGCCCACATTTGCCATTTGACTCCGTTCAGTTTGAAGAGATGCGTGCTCCAGTCCCACTCGCGGAAACCGAAACGAGTTTTTAGAACGTCAATAACTTTTCCGTTCGAGCTTATTTTTGTGACGAGCCAGTAAAGGTTCGGATCATCGGGCCACCAGAGTTTGGGATTCGCCCATTTTTCGGATAGGAGCGCGGTAGCTTCTTTTCCGGGAGACAGATTTAGTTCTTTTGGGGCAAATTTTTTCTCGGAATTTCCGTCCGCCTCCGAATTCCAGGGAACTACCTCATTTTCAATTTTTATTTTCATGGCGGAGGTCGAGGGATTTTTCACCGAGATTTCAATCCCGAGTTCTTTGTTTTTCACGGACGGTTTTACAAAGACATCGGAGACGTAGGCCTTTCCGGTCGAAACAAGTTTTAGCGGGCAAAGTATTCCGGAGGCGTCGCCGTTCCAGACCGGCATATCGAATTTCATTGAAATCGCCTGGCTTTTCAATATCTCCTTCGGGACATTGAAATAATATCTCGCGCCTTTTTGCGGGTCATTAATCGCGTAGTAGCTGTCCTTGAAGACAATCGCTATCTCATTTTTTTCTCCGGGCTTCAGCGCCGATGTAATATCGCATTTCCATCCGGCAAAACAGTCTTTGCTCCGTCCGCAGTTTTTGCCGTTCACAAAAACCGACGCAACCATCGCGAAGGACTCAAAATCGAGGAAAAATGAGCGGCCTTTCATTTCCGGAGGAATTATCACATTTGTCCTGACGATGAATCTGTGGCAGAACTGCAAATCCGGGCGTTCATTGTCTTTATCGCCCGGTAATTTCATGCCGGACCAGACGAGTTTTTCCATATTTAGCGGAAGCGTTGACGATCCTTTAAGCCTTTCCTCCTCTTTGACGCTGTCTTCATCCCATCTGGCAATTTCCCAGAGCCCGCTTAATTCGATTTCCGCGCGGTCTTCAGGTTTTTCCGAAATTTTCATCTCGAATACGGTGTCAGCAGCTTTTTTATCGCCGTCAGTTTTAAAATCTTCGTCAGGTTTGAATTTTCCGTTGGGAATGAATTCCCCTTTAATGATGCAGAAAGAATCGGAAAAATGCAGAGTCCTCGCAGCTTTTTCGTCAGGGTAATCATAAACTATCAGGGGCAAATGCCGTATCTGAAGCGTATGTTTGCCGGGTTCAAACGCCAATTCCCCGAATTTAATCCACGCGATTTCGTTCCACGTTGCTATTGGCATAAGGTCGCGGGTTGCTTCGGAGGATTTGATGGTTTTCCACGGTTTTTGATCCAGCCTCCAGTCGAAATCGGAACGCACCCATTCGTATCCGATGCGGCCCCATATCTGATATTTCCCGGAGCTTTTTATCTCAAAGTCGTAGCCGAAGACCGCACCCTCTTTGCCGAGCCTTTTCCCGTTTTCTTTTTCACTGATGGAGATACTGAGGACTTTTCCTCCCGACATAAACTGCGAATTTCCCCAGCCCTTGATTTCAAAACCTTTGTCATCGGGATTGCTCTCCGGCGGAAGGATTTTGGGAATGGAAGACGGATTCTCAGCCTCGATCCAAACATAATCAGCCGAACTTAGCGTCCAAGAACTAATGGACAGAATGCAGATAAATGCGAACTTCGCAATTCCAATAATTTTTTTCTTCATTTTTTTGTAATCCTTATTTTTTATTTTATCAGAATATCCAATATCCAAGTGAGGATGTCGCTATTTTACGCCGCAGGCGTGGAGGGCCACGCTCGTCGTGGCCGGTTATTTTCACGGTCGCGGCGAGCGCGACCCTCCACAGCATAGCCGATGAAACGTTCCTGCAAGTCAAATTTTCCTTCTTTCGTCATTGGATATTCAAATCCTTTTTTCCTTCCTTACGTCATTGGATATTCCGTGTTGGATATTGGACATTCATAATAAGAGTCGGTAAACATTTACCCTGAAACACTATCCCCTTCTGACAAAATAGCGGGGACGAGCGTTGATGTTGGAGGAGATTTCCCGTTGTCCGATTTCATGAGAAATATATCCGTTGCCGTTGCCCCCATCATTTCCCACTGCTCCTCCATAGATGTAAGAGACGAAATTCCATATTTTGAAAGGATCGTCTTGCGTTCCGGACAAAGGTCGAAGGATGCTATCGAAATGTCATCGGGGACTTTAAGCGAGTGTTTGGCGAATATTGACAGCATGCTCATCGCGGAAAGGTCAGTTGTAGCGATCAGACAAACCGGCGCTCTCCTGCTTCCCCTGAGCTTTTTGACGCAACTCATTACAAGCGCGTCCTCAACAGGAGAGAGCCAATAGTTGTGGTCTGCCATTAATATCTCCGGTTTGAGTCCGTGTTTTTCCATAGCCCCTATATAACCGAGCCTCCTGAGATTGAATGACGGAATGGCGTCGAGACTTTTCGATGTTCCAAAAATGATGTTCTTGTGTCCTTTGGCGGCAATGTGGTCAACAAGCATTTCCGAGGCGGAAATATTGTCGGTGCTGACCGTGTCATAAGAATAGTTTCCATTAAGAGGAAGGCATAATAGACGGACACCCTCCCGCCGCAGTCTCTCCGCAAAACCGGGATGCGGCGGAACATCATTTACGATAATAACGCCTCCTATTTTTTTGAGTTCAGCGTCGGCAAACTTGTTCAACCACTTTTCAGAGTCTTCAGCCTCTCCATAAATTGGTTTCAGAAAAAAACTAAGCTCAACAGAATTTTGTCCGAGATTTTCCCTGAGAGGCTCACAAAGTCTTGTTCCGCAATCGTCGGGACGACTTATAATTGCCACCGGCTTTCTTATTTTTCCAATATTTTTTTTATTTGTCGGGGAGATAACCTCCCATCCCCGGCCGGGGAAATTCTTTACAAGTCCTTCGTTGCCAAGCATCTTAAGCGCGCTTCTTACCGTAAATCTGCTGGTGTTGTATCGGGCGCAAAGCGCATTTTCACTCGGAAGCCTTAATCCCGCGGAATATTTACCGGACAAAATCCCATTCCGTAAATCCCTGTGGATATGCATGTGAAGCCTAGTTTTTATCTCGTTCTTTTCCATAAAACTCTCAGAGCAACTTACGCCGCAACCAATTTTATAATCACTGGACACACAGAAGA
>JAGVIF010000251.1 GCA_020056205.1 Lentisphaeria bacterium
ATTCCAAGTTCTCCAAGACGGATGACAACGGTGGGATCTATGTCTCCGCAACGCGTTCCCATTACAAGCCCTTCAAGCGGGGTCATTCCCATTGATGTGTCTATGACGGCGCCTTTGTTGATTGCGGCGGCGCTGCATCCGTTTCCAAGGTGGAAGCTGATGATTTTAAGCTGATGGTAAGGAATATTGAGGAATTTTGCCGTCATCCTTGCAACATAGTGGTGCGAAGTTCCGTGGAAACCGTATCGTCTTATGCCGTATTTGGTGTATAATTCGTACGGGACGGCGTAAAGGTAGGATTCCGGCGGAATGGACTGATGAAAAGCGGTGTCGAAGACAGCGACATTGGCTATTCCCCTGAATATGCTCTCGCAGGCTTCTATGCCGGAATAATTAGGCGGATTGTGCAAAGGCGCCAGCGAAAAACAATCCTTTATGATGCTCTTCACATTGTCATCAATGATAATCGGCTTGGTTATCCTTTCGCCGCCGTGAACAACTCTGTGTCCGATAGCTTCGACTTCATCAAGATTTTTGAGGACTCCGATCTCGGGGTCGGTGAGTTTTTCGCACACTATCTGCAGCGCTTCAACCTGATTTGCCACTTTGACTTTTTTTTCAATGCAGATATTGTCGTATCTGCAATACTTCAAAAACGGCTCGGACAGACCTATCCTTTCGATCTGGCCTTTGGCAAGGACTCGTTCATCGCGCATGCTGAAGAGCGTGAATTTCAGGGAAGAACTCCCGGCATTTACAACAAGTATTTTCATCAGCGCCTCCAATATATTTCAGAGAATATTTACATGTATGAGTTCAGTAATAAGGACAGGGTTTACTGAACTTATACCGCCGGACTTATACGATTCAAATCAAAAACTTTTTAAAAGAAATAAAAGCCGGACAAATTCAATTGTTTTTGCCTTTTTCGCCTCTTAAAGGCTTGTGCCATATCGAAATCAGCGCGCTCGCAATGTAAACGCTTGAATATGTCCCGACTACTATGCCTATCGTCATTGCAAAAGCAAAGGCTTTCACGGAAGCGTCTTGTATCATAAAGAGAAAGAGAACGGCGATCAGGGTCGTCGTGGCGGTCAACACTGTCCTGTTCAAAGTCTGGTTCACACTAAGGTTTATTAGCTCGTCATAAGTTTTATTTTTCATCAGCCCGATGTCTTCCCTGATCCTGTCGAATATCACGATTGTGTCGTTTATGGAATATCCGAGTATAGTCAGGAGGGCGGCGAGAACGGTCAAAGAGAGTTCTCCTCCGAAAAGCACATATACGCCCGCCGCTATCAGGACGTCGTGGACAAGCGCCACTATCCCGGCGATTCCGTATGCGAACTCAAATCTGAGCGATATATAAATTATCATTCCTACTATAGAGATGAAGAGCGCGAAGATGGACATTTTCGTGAATTCCCATCCTATCAATCCGCCTATTGAAACATCATCCCCTCCGCGCGGAGACAAAGCCGGATAGGCGCTGTTTAAGATGCCCTCTATTTTTTCTTTTATTCCGGTATTTTCGCTGACATCCTTTTCGCCGAGAATAATTTCGAGCTGTTTCGCGTCCTTGTCAATCATATTCACTTTGTATGAGACTTTGGGAGACGCGAAACCGTTAACTTCAAGAGTCTTTGCTATTTTGTCTTCCGCGACTCTTTCAGCGAAATTGAAAGTTACGCGGGTTCCGCCTCTGAAATCTATTCCGAGACAGTCTTTGCCCCTGATGCTGAACGCAACTATTGAAACGACGATCAAAGCGGCGGATACGACCGCAGTCAGATACCTGTATTTCAGAAAATCGAATCCTGTTTCAGGGAAGAAGCTTGCCATTTTCAAAGTCTTTATGCCTGCGTATTTAAGGATTAGGTCGAAGACGAGGCGTGAGATGAAAAGAGCCGTGAACATACTTGTGATTATGCCTATTGTGAGCGTAACGGCAAAACCCTTCAGCGCTCCTGAGCCGAGCCAAAGAAGAACAAGAGCTATGAAAATAGTGGTGAGATTGGAGTCGAAAATAGTCAGGAAGGCCCTTGAAAAACCGAGGTCTATGGCATTGGGGAGAGTTTTATTTTTACGAAGCTCCTCTCTGATCCTTTCCAATATCAGAATGTTCGCGTCAACCGCCATCCCTATGGTTAGTATGATACCGGCGATACCGGGCAGAGTCAGGGTCGCATTGAACGCCGACATCGCTCCAAGTATGAGAACCATGTTCACGAGGAGGGCTATATTTGCGACGATGCCGGCCAACCTATAGTACGCCAGCATGAAAACCATTATTGCGATAAGCGCGCAAAAGGACGCTATCGCTCCGGTTTTCACCGACTCCCTTCCCAGCGTCGGGTCGGTGTCAAAGATGCCTTCAACATCAAGGTCAATCGGCAGGCTTCCACTAATCAGGGCGTTTGATATGTTCTGGGCTTCCTCCATCGAAAAATTCCCGGTTATTTGCGCCTCTCCGCCCTCAATCGCATCCTTTATCGCCGGCGCCGAATAAAGTTTTCCGTCAAGAACTATGGCCAACTGTCTGTTCACGTTATCGCGCGTGATTTTTCCGAATGCCCTCGTTCCGTCGCCGTTGAAAGAGAGGAAAATATATCTTTGGCCATACTGATCCGTCCTCGGGCCCGCGTTGACAATTCCCTTTCCGGTCATTTCCGCGCGAATTTTCACGACGTAGAATTTTTTGACGGGCTTTTTCCCTTCAGCTATCTCTGCTGTTGACATAAGTTCGTATTCGGAAGGGACTTTGAATTTTTCAGGGTTGGCGAGATACTGGCTTATGAGTTCCTCATTGTCTTTGTGGACAAGCCTGAAATGAAGGCTTGCGGACATTTTTATCAGATTGAGGAGTTTCAATTTTTCCTCTTTTGAGACGGTCGGCACTTTGAGCGAAATATATTTTTCTCCGACAGGGGATATTTCCGTTTCGTATATTTTCTGGGTTTCAAGCCTGTTCCTCAATATCTCAATCGCCGCGTCCCTGTATGAATTGAAATTCTCCTCTATTTCCAGTTTTCTTTTTTTGCCTTCTTCGGTGTCATCCTGTTTTTTCGGATTGAGCAAAAGAAAAAACTCAGCCCCTCCGTTGAGGTCAAGGCCAAGCCTTATTGAGCCGCTTGATTTTTCCCTCACAAAACTTATGACATCCCTGTTGCCTGTGGCGCCTTTCACGGGCACATATTCCGTCAAGTCCATGTTTAAGTCGGTCGCGGCTTCATCCAGCGCAACCTGGGCGAAAATGCCTTTATCTTTCTGTTTCTGCTCGGCAAGCGAAATTAATTTGTCTATTTTTTCGTCCTTCTTTACGGCGAGCTTCCTGAAAACACCGTAAAAATCTCTCTGTTGAATGGGAAAGATAGACCATGCGAAAATCGCAATTACAATGACAGCGAGTATTGTCCTTGATAAAATGGGCGTCTTTTTCATTTAAATATCCTTTTTCAGCTTTGTTTTTCGTCTTTATTTTGTGTTATTCCGGCTACGCCGCTCTTATTTACTTCCACCTTGACGTTATCGGCAATTTTGACTATGAACGTATTTTGCTTCACATTGCTTACCACGCCATGTATTCCGCCGCCGGTGACTACCTTGTCTCCGGACTTTATGTTGTCTATCATCTCTTTCCTTTTCTTGGCTTCCTTCCGCTGGCTTCTGAACATTATAAATATCATGAAAACCATGAATACGAGCATCGGCACCATCGGAGAACTAAGAAGCTGTTTTAAAGAATCCACGCCTATCGCCTGCGCCGCCACAAAAAAATGTCTTTCAGTCATTATTCCGCCTTTTTCTTTTGTTAATCTTGATGAGTTGAAGCGCGAAATTTAACCCCATATTTCAATTTGGCAAGACACAGCTCTTGAAATATTCGGAAAAATAAACAGGTTGCTTCTTATTTTAAGCAGGTGAATTGTTCGAATATCCAACCTGTCTGCGTGTACGCACAGGCAGATATCCAACACGGAATATCCAATGAC
>JAGVIF010000072.1 GCA_020056205.1 Lentisphaeria bacterium
AATTTTGAATTCCACAATCGGGACGATTGTGGTACGTCAAGAAAAAAAGATGCAAGCCGGAGGCTTGCGCTACTTCCAATCATCCATGGGACGGTAGTGACTTAAAACCTAAAACCGATTTTGTTGGAGTTCACAGCTTTAGCGTGGGTTTTAACCTAAGTTTTGCGGTTCAATCGGACGAATTTAAGCTATAAGGTCTTGATAATAAACGATGTATGAACCGCAATCTACACCGGCGTCTCTCCCCGAGTACCGTTGGTCTCGGGATCTTCGACTTGACCGAGCGCCTACGCGGCGCTGCTCAAACGCAAAATGTAGGTTAATTGAAAAGGAGCCAGAATTCAGCAGCCAGAATTTCTGATTTCCAAATTCTTCACCACAGAGACATAAGGGACACAAGGGACGCAAGGGACACACAAAAATTTAGAATTTAGAAAACTTTTCTACTTTCTTTTTACTCGCGTCTTCATTTATTCCGAACGCTGAACGTTGAACCCTTCCCTTATTCTTCGTCGGAGCCTTTGCCTTCGCCGACTGTCAGTTTTCCTTCGGCTATTTCGAGGAGAGCCACGTCAAGAAAATTGTCGCTGCCGCATTTCATAAGCGGATGCGCTCCGTGCGCCAGTTGTTTCGCTCTTTTCGATGCAACCACGATGAGTTCTCTTGGGTCCACAAAAAGCTTTTTTGCTCTTTCAAGATATTCGATGTTCATATTTTTCTCCTTTTTTTAATAGTCTATAATATCTCTGTGTTTATCAATTGTCGAATAATCAGCGCTCATCACTGTTTCGTATTTTGCATTAAAATCCGGCAACGCGTCCACGACGAATTTTTCAGCGAGCATTTCTCTTTTTGAGTCTTTCGCGGCATCTCTGAGCATGAGGAGGCCTGTGTAGATTATTATCTCCATTTCGACGAGGTTTCTTGCCATAAGGTCGTAATAGGAGCTGTCCTTTTTTTCGGCCACGAAAGAGATGGCTTTTTTTTGTTTTTCTCTCATGTCAGCAATGATATGATTTATTCTATCGAGGATGCCGTCGTAAGGAAGTTTTGACAATTCGTCCATTGACTTATCGAGAGTTCTCTGGATCACTCCTCCGATGGCGGCGACGACTTGGAGTTGGGTGGTTCCCTCGTAGATATTTGTTATTCTCGCATCTCTGTAATATCTTTCGGCGTTGAAGTCCTTCATATAGCCGGTTCCGCCGTGTATCTGTATGCTGTCGTATGCGACCTGATTGGCTATTTCGGTGCAAAACGCCTTAGCCATTGGAGTCATGATGGCCGCAAGTTTTGAATAGTATTTCTGTTTTTCGCGGAGTTCCTGCGGCGGCGGGGACTGGCCTTCAGCGTGATCAACGAGTCTTGTGTAGATCGTTCTAAGGTCAACGTTTTTTGTGGTTTCGTAGAGAAGAGTTCTCGCCGCGACAATCTTTATTTTCATTCTTGTAAGCATATCGTAGACGGCTGGAAACTTGTCAATAGTTTTTTTGAACTGTTCACGTTCGGAGGCATATTTGCGGGCTTCTCTGTATGCGGCCTCCGCAATTCCGAGCGCCTGCCCTGATATTGCGACACGCGCTCCGTTCATGAGCGCCATTATGTATTTGGTAAGTCCTCTTTTGCGAAGTCCGCAAAGTTCAGCGGGGACGTGATTATACTGAAGTTCGCATGTGGCGACGCCGTGAATCCCAAGTTTATGTTCGATTCTGCGCACTACGAGTTGATGGCATGCCACGCATATAAACATTGAAAGCCCTCTGCCGTCGGTTGTGCCTTCCTCGGAACGCGCGAGGACGAGATGGACTTTCGCGCAGCCGTTTGTTATAAAACGCTTCATTCCATCAAGATACCACTGTCCTGTTTTCGGGTCCTGAGAGGCTTTGAGGCGGATTGACTGCAGGTCGGAACCGGAATCCGGCTCGGTGAGGTCCATAGAGCCGTCGAATTCGCCTGATGCGAATCCCGGTAAATATTTCTGTTTCTGTTCTTCGGAGCCAAATTCGGATATGGTTTCGGATATATCCTGGAGGCCAAAAAGGTTTTGCAGGCTTCCGTCGGCTCTTGAAACAAGTTCGGTCATCATTGTATAGACTGTGTTCGGGAAATTTAATCCGCCGTATTTGTGCGGGAGCATAACACCCATGACGCCGGCGTCTGTCAAATCCTTGATGTTTTTTATAGTGAGCGGATGATATTCCACCTTGCCGTTTTTAAAGACGGGTCCTTCCTCGTCAACCTGCCTTGACCGCGGCGCTATTCTTTCTCCTGAAATTTCTCCTATGATTTCGAGGGAGCGGCGGAAATTATCTTTGGCCTCCTCATAGTTTGCCGGGGCATAATCACACGTTGAAGCATGCGAGTAATTGTCTTCTCTCATTGCCACGATATCTTTGAGATCCACGTTTTCAAGGGTGAAGAGGAGGTCCTTGTTGTCCGTGAAAAAATTTGCCATATTAAAAACTCCTTTATGCTTTTGCCTTGTAAGCTTTTATAATTTTTGGCACAACGCTGTTAATCTCTCCTACGATTCCGTAGTGAGCCGCGGAGAATATGGGGGCGTCAGGGTCGTTGTTTATGGCGATGATTGTTCCGCTTTCCGTCATTCCGGCTCTGTGTTGAATTGAGCCGCTGATTCCGCAGGCGATGTAAAGTTTTGGGCGGACGGTTACTCCGGTTTGTCCGACCTGATGGTCGTGGTCTATCCATCCGGCGTCAACCGCCGCCCTAGAAGAGCCGACATCTCCGCCAAGTGTTTTCGCGAGGTCGTATATCAATTTAAAATTTTCTTTGCCGCCCACTCCGTATCCTCCTGCGACGATTATCTGCGAGGCCTGCAGATTGACGGATTTTTCCTTTTGGGCTCTTTCGATTACGTTGAGAATTTTCAGGGCGGGGTCCACTTGCGCTTTGACTTTGACAATTGCGCCTTTGCGGGAAGGGTCGGGCTCGACAAGTTTCATCACGCCCGGCCTGACGGTAACCATTTGCGGATCTTTCCACGTGTTCACGATTGTGGCGACGATATTTCCTCCGAAGGCAGGCCTTATCTGCATGAGTTTGTTTTTGTAGAAGGCCTTGTTCACTTTATCATCGAAGTCGTCAATTTTGAGATCTGTACAGTCCGCTGTAAGTCCGGCGGGGAGAGATGACGCCACACGCGGCGCCAGTTCTCTTCCTTTTGGAGTGGCTCCGAAAAGCAGTATATTCGGCTTGTGCTCTTCTACGAGTTTGTTTATGATGTCCGCGTAGGGCAGGACGGTGAAGGGCTCGAAATCCGGCGATTCGGCGAGAAAAATTTTGTCGCAACCGTAGTGAAACAACGTTTCGGCAATTTTTTCGATATTGTTTCCGATAAAGACCGCCTCGGTTTTAACGCCGAGTTTTGCCGCTAATTCCCTGCCTTTTGATATCAGTTCGAGGCTTACGTTGGCTATTTTTCCGCCTTCCTGTTCGGCAAATACCCACACATTTCCAATTTTATCGCTCATTATTTTTACCCTAAGATATGCTCTTTAATTAGTTCGTTGACGAGGAATTTGATTCCGGCTTCGTTATCCTCTATCTTTTTCATCTCGCTGGACTTCAGGACTACGCTCTCAATATTTTTGACTTTTGTCGGCGAGCCTTTGAGTCCTATTCTATCAATGTCGGCTTTGACATCCGCCGCGGAAAGGGCATGAATCCAAAGTCCTTTTTGTTTCAGTTCTTCTTCTTCTTTGACAAGGAACTCCGCGTCGGTATATGCCGCATTTGCGTGCAGAGTTAGGAGTTCATTCCGTGTTTTCGCCTTTTTATATTTCATAATTCTTTTTGCGGACGCGGGGCGCGGCTCATTAGAGTTTATCACCGTCATAAGAGCTGGCAGAGCGGATTCGACTATTTCGAAACCGCCGTCTATCGCTCTTCTCGCTTTGATCTTTTTCCTGTCAAGCTCCAATACTTCTTCAACGTAGCAAATTTGAGGGATGTCCATTTTTTCAGCCAGTTGCGGGCCGACCTGCGCGGTATCGCCGTCTATTGCCTGTCTTCCGCAAAGTATTAAATCATATTTGCCGTTGTTTTTGGCGAAACAGCTTAATGTGTAGCTTGTTGCCAGGGTGTCGGCTCCGGCAAATGCTCTATCGGTGAGAAGAGCGACCTCGTCCGCTCCTCTGTAGAGGGACTGTCTGAGAACTTCAGCCGCAGCCGGGGGTCCCATTGTCGCCACTGTTACTTTTCCGCCGAATCTGTCTTTTAAATTCAGGGCAAGCTCGAGGGCGTTAAGGTCTTCCGGATTAAAAATGGCGGGCAGGGCGGCTCTGTTAACAGTTCCATCAGGCTTCATCGCCTCGCCGGTTATATTTTTTGTGTCCGGAACCTGCTTCACAAACACAAGATAACTCAAATTCACTTTCAACCTCATTATTTTTTATGTCTTTTAGCGAAGATTTGGATTTACAAAAAAGAGACGAAATATATCACTAAAATAAAAAAAATAAAGGGAATTTCTTGAGAAATCGTTATTTATGCTCTATAAAGCTAAGGTTGAACTCATTTGAACACTCAATATCCAACACTCAATATCCAACCGACGAAGGACAGAAATGAACTTGGACATTGGATATTCCGTGTTCGTTATTGGATATTCAGTCTAAATATCCTTAACCTGATAGCAATACCGGCATAGGGAGCGGCTTGCCATAGATTTCTTCCGATATTCTGCTGAATTCTTCATACATTATTATCTTTGTTTCGGACGAGGTTCCGATCGCTTCGCCGTCTCCATAATCCGAGAAGATAAATCCGCCTTTTGGAGACATCCAATGTTTTGCGAGATCATCGGCGTCCTGCGCGATGAGATCCCTTTTTGCCTTTGGCAGTGTAGCCTGTATATCCGCGAGCGATTCAAAACTTATTTTGCCTCTGTATCTTCTTCCTATTTCCTCTATTCCGAGCGCCCTTGGCTGTTGCAGGTTCACGACATTAACTCCGGAATCAATATAGCCTTGTATTATTTCGTTGACCTTGCCGCAGGAATGAACCCAGACATCCTGTCCGCCCTCGCGCATCGCATCAAATATCTTCTTGTATCTCGGAAAGAAAAAATCATACCAGAGATCCATTGAGATGAAGGCGGCCTGCTGGGTGCCCCAGTCATCGCTCATGCTGAATGAATGAAGTCTCTTTCCAAAACGTTCCTGATAGTTCCTTACCAAACAGATGTGCGCCGCCGCAATTTTGTCCGCAAGGGCTTCCGCATTCGCTTTGTCCGCAAGAAGTCCTGCGAGAGTGTTTTCAAAACCGGCGAGCGAATGCATCCTCTCGAAAAGCACCATAAAAATTCCGACCTGCGTGTATTTTTCGTTATTTTCCGCAGTTTTGAATATCGCCTCGCAGTCTTCGTAGCGCCAGTTTTCGCTGTAATCAGGAACTTTAACTTTCCAATGTTCGGAAATATCTGCCAAGGGATGGCCGGTAACCTGCCCCATGTTCTTAAGTTCGCTCTGTTCCCAAACACAACCCCATTCGTCAATTTTGACGCCATTTTCGATGCGGTCGGCTGAAGGTCTTGGTATCCATATAGTATCATCGCATTTGAAGCATCCCATCCTGACGGGCATGCGTTCCGGTCCCTTGAATTGTATTGCGGCCTTTATGATCTCAAATGAGCTTTGCGGCATCTTTAACCTCCAGAAAAATATTGTATTTTTGGTTTTTGATTTTAAGTCAAACTTGGCGGGTAATATAAGTTGCGGTCATTAATAATGCATTTATTTTTTCTGCCCCAATAAAATATTGCCGCAGAGACAGCGGCCAGCCCTGAAAGAGCCATAACGCCGATGACGACATCAAAAGGGACGCCGGCATAATAAATTTCGATAAATTGATTTTCTCCGGCTGGTATAGGAAAAGTGAAAGTTCCGTCGTCAAGAATTTTTATTTTGCCGCTGATGTCTTCGTAATTTGATTTTACGCACATGCCCGGGAAGTAAAATTGCAAGACTCTGGCGGAAGTTGGCTCGATAGAGGAAATGAGAAAAGACTTCCTGAAAATACTGGATTTGTTCATTTCTTTCACCTTTATCGCGTCCGCATTCGGAATATCCAAAATATCCCTTTCTCCTCTTGGAATATTTGGCGGATTGATGATGTATGACGGAAAAAACTCGTTGAAAGACGAATATGAGGCAAGAACAAATTTACGCGCCGTTCTGTGATGGATGAGGACATCCCTTGACGGGTCTTCCGTTTCCCGCATGAAAAACATGTCTTTATATAAAAAAATCAAAAGAAAAAAAATGCCGCAATAGACCGGAATTTTTATGGACGGACTTGTCTTCCCTGAAAACCATGATGTGAATGCGCCGACGCAAATTGCCTGCAAAAGAGCTATTACGCTCAATATGCGCCACGGAAACTGAATTATTCCCAAAACAGGAAGGGTCTTCCATAAAAAAGACATGAATGACAGCATCGGCAGTATCGAGCAAATATACAATACAAAAAAGACACGCGATTTTTTGTTTGCCGATAGAACAAGTCCGGCGCAGGCCATGAGAAAATGAGGGAAGCCGAGTTGAAACGACATGTCGTCCGCTTCAACGCCGGACGCCGATCCGCCGAAACCCCATGACAAGGAAAACAATTGGAAAGGGGAAAGAAGATGATGATGAGCCTCCATCTCTCCTGATACTGCGGCTTTATAGTTGACATAGTCTTTCATCAGCGCCGCAGACAACCAATACGGCGAGCTTATCAGAGCCCCTGCGAATAATCCGCATCCGCAGAGAAATATTGTCTTAAAAAAATGTTTTTTCCCCCCGTTAAAAGAAAATATTGCTGAAAAAATCAGAAGCGCAGGATAGAAAAACATAGCAGTGAACGGATGCATATAAACAAGAGCTCCGCTGGCGATTGAAAAAAACGCGAAATCAATGCGGAAATCCTTTCTGTTCCTCAGTTTTTCCTCAAGTTTATTGAGGAAGTAAAGCGGCCATGGAATAAGCGCCATTGATGCGAATTCCGCCAAATCGCCGCGCACATAGATGTTCACAAACATATACGGAGTAAGACAAAAAATCAGGGCGCCGGGAAGCGCCCCGGCGCCGCCATATATGCGCCTTAGGAGAAAATAAACCCCAACCCCGCCCGCAAACATAAAAAATATGATGGAGGCATAAAAAGAACGAATCACATCTCCAAAGATAAAAGAGAAAGCAAGGACGGAATAAAAAAAGCCCGGCTGGTAAAAAACAAAATCCGGATATCCATATCCCCCGTAATTGTCAGGCAGCCAGCGCGGATAAAAAAAACCCTCCATGAATGCGGAGCGAAACTGGTCAAAAAGGCAGAGATAACGAATTCCATCGTGCGAATAATACCAATTATCAGTCAGATATAAGGGCGAAAAAATAAGCAGAGAGAAAAAAAAGATAATAGCAATGTCCCGCACTGCTTTCAATGGCGCAAAATCAATGTGCGATTTATGGCAAATATTCACTGATACCCGTCCTTCATCGGCTTCGGTTTTGGCTTTTGCAACTGGCTCTCTTGAATCATTTGCAAATCCTGAAAAGCAAAGTCATCAAAGTTTGTATTTTCGCAAAGTCGGTCACTGCGAACTCAGTGAACGGGTAGTCAGAAGGAACCTGGATTTTTTCGTTTGCGTCTTTCCAAGGATATTCCGGATTCAACTTGTCATGGTTACACCTCCTCCGCATCACTCCACGATCCCCAGCCGCGCGGCAACTTGAGTTTTCCAAACTCCTTCGTTTGGATGATCGCTATTCCCGCTGGAAAAGTGAGACCGTCTTGCGGTGAAGGTCCGAAGTAGAAAGGCTCAACGCGCCCACTCAGCGCAGGAACCGTTTCCTCCAATTCCACAAGGCGAATCTCCTTGTCATTTCTAAACCAGTATACCTTTTTGATAGCCGGTTCCGCCTGTTTGTTGGCGCGCGCGAGTTCTTTCGCCTGCTCCCCAATCGTCTTCGTACATTTTTGGGATCCTTTTCTCATTCCCATATTTCCTTTATTTGCATTTTATTTTGTTGTTATTCTGACTACTTTGATAATTACCTCAAGCGATTACGACTACGACAGCGAAATAACTATCGTAACATAAATACGTGGGTTAGCTTCCTCTTTCAAGCCGTTCGGCAAGGCGTTCCGGAAGCCCGGCCGCCATTATTTTTTTCTGGGCGGAGCTAATGTCGTATGGCAATCTGTAGCGGGTTATTGTGGAGGCTTCGACATCATAAACAGCGAAAGAAGCCCGCGGATCTCTGTTTCGCGGTTGTCCGACGCTTCCAATATTAACCAGATACTTCCAGCCCTTTTCCACTTTTATGACCGGATCCGTATCCTTTCCGTGTCCGGGGTTTCCTTTCCATTCCTGTATTTCCTCAACTGGAATAACCCCTCCGGCAAAGGCTTTTTTCGTGAAGGCTATCGGGACGTGAGAATGACCGCAGAAGCATAATGGCGTGAACTGATAGTTGAAATTGTCCCTCGCCTGATGAACATCGAATATATATCCCCAGCTTTCCGGAGAATCAAGAGTGGCGTGAACTATAGTTATTCCTGCCCCCCTGACAATAAGTTTGTAGGGGAGCTTGGAGAGAAAATCCAGCTTTTCTTGGCTCAGTTGAGCTTTTGTCCAAAGCACAGCGGCCCTTGCATGCTGATTAAAACCCAACATTTCATCATCGTTGTTTGAGGCGTACTCGTCGTGATTGCCTTTCACAAAGCCGACAACATCCAGGGCATTGACCCTGTCCATACACTCCGCAGGGCTCGCGTTGTACCCAACCACATCGCCAAGACATATATACTTTTCGACCTTAAGTTCAGCGCATTTGTCAAGAACGACCGTAAGAGCCTCTATATTGGCATGTATATCACTCAAAATGGCATACTTCATTTTTTTTCCGCTTTTCGGTTTACTATTTTACTACAACTATAGAATTGACAGGATGTGGCGAAACATGAGCCCTGCCATTGAGAAATGCAAGCTCGACAAGAAATTCAATTCCAATAATTCTTCCGCCGAGTTTTTCAATAAGCCTTATTGAGGCGCCGGCCGTTCCGCCGGTCGCCAAAAGATCGTCTATAAGCACAACTTTGTCTCCATGATTTATAGCATCAGAGTGTATCTCGACAGTCGCCGAACCATATTCCAAATTATAACTCGCCTCTATTGTCTTGTAAGGGAGTTTACCCTTTTTCCTGACGGGAATTATTCCGCATCCAAGTTTGTAGGCAAGGGCGGAGCCAAAAATAAAACCCCTCGATTCGACGGCAACAATATAATCCGGTTTTTTCGGATACCTCGAAGCCATTATCTCTATCACCTCAGAAAAAATTTCCGAAGATTTTAGAACAGGAGTTATGTCCTTAAAAATAATGCCGGGTTTTGGAAAATCCTTTATATCTCTTATGCTCGCGGCTATTCCCTCCACACTCATCCTTCTCCCTCCGATTAATTAATTTACCTACATTTTGCGTTTGAGCAGTGCGGCGTAGGTGCGCGGTCAAGAGAGACGCCGGTGTAGTAACTACTCCAAGTCTCTCCTTGACAAGCAGATATGCCGCAATGCTCAAACCCTTGCGGGTTCAATCAGCCGAATTCTTATTTGAATAATTTAATGAACTGCATGCAGTTCATACACCGTTTATTATCAAGAACTTAGTTTAAGTTCGACTGATTGAACCGCAAAACTTAGGCTAAAAATGTCAACAGCTATAAGCCGGATCCTGTGTTCCGCCGAGGCGGAATGACAGCCATTTGTCTATGCGACCAGAACCCGGAACTCAAACGCCGCGGGCAGCGGCATCGTTCCCTATTTGGTCTTGCTCCGGAAGGGGCTTGCCGTGCGACGGCTCTCGCGATACCGTCCGGCGGGCTCTTACCCCGCCTTTTCACCCTTACCGAATGGACGCGCAAGCGCGCCATGCGGCGGTATCTTTTCTGTGGCGCTTTCCTTTCCGCGGAATATTGTCCGCGGCATCCCGAACCGCTTTCACTGTCGGGACTTCCTGCCCTTTGGAGTCCGGACTTTCCTCCCCGAACTTTCGCGCGGGGCGGCTGTCCGCTGTTGACAAAAAATCACCTAAAAAATCAAATATTCTAAAGCTAATATCAAAAAATACCAGTCTCTTTTAAAATTTTTGCTTCAACTTTTCATTCATTTCCCTTAATTTATACTCTATAAGGCTTAAAATTGCGCATAGATTGCGAAGATTTTGAGAATTGGTTCGTATTCTGAGAGCCCGACGATACCGAGGTATCGAAGGCGGCA
>JAGVIF010000392.1 GCA_020056205.1 Lentisphaeria bacterium
GGGGCAAGACCGCTGCGGGTATTGCCCCTGCCAAAAATACTTGCGAGCCCTCCGATGGCATCTGCAACGGCGCGGTTTATGAGTTCTGCAACTGGCTCCGTAATGTAAGTCTTCCTGAAACAAACTGGAGGCTCAACTTGAATTTATACTGGCACCGATTCTTTCTATCAGTTATATCGGCAGAGGGATTTTAAGGGGTTTTTTTTCTGTGAAGACACAGTATTCGGAATATCCCGCCTGTTTTGCAAGGGCCAGGGCTTTTGAAAAATCGGCTCCAACTTCGCACGGAGAATGCGCGTCGGAGCCAAAAGTTATAGATGCCCCCTCTTTGAAGGCTGTCTTAAGTATACTCAAGGAAGGATAAATCTCTCCTACCGGTCTTCTTAAACCGGAAGTATTTATTTCGATCGCGGTTCCGTTTGAGGCGGCAATTTTGCATATTTCCGATATTGAATTATTTATTTCGTCCATCGAATCCGGATAATATCCGAATTTTTTAGGCAGATCAAAATGCCCTATGATATTGAAGCGCCCGCTGGAAACCATGTCTTTCATAAGAGATATGTAGCGGCGCCAGACCTTGTCGGCGACGCCGTTCTTCCGCCATTCGCGTTCCACTTCAGGGTTGTCAAAAGGAAATTCGTCGGTGTAGTGTATGGAACCTGTAAAATAATCGAACGGTTCATCCTTGAGCATCGAAAAAGCCTTGTCCATCCCGCCCGGAATCCAATCAATTTCAATGCCGAATTTTATCGCGGGTTTTGCGAATTTCGCACGGAGCGAAAGAACTGTTTTCTTGTAGAGGGGAAATTCGGAGGGATCCATTCTAAACCTCGGATCGTGTCCTGCCGGATACGGGCTATGATCAGAGAAACCAATCTCGGCAATGTCCCTTTCGAGGGCGGTTTTGACATAATCCTCCGGATTGCCGCGGGCATGTCTGCATAATAACGTGTGTATGTGATAATCTGCAAGCATTGTGCTGTAAATACTTAGTGTCGTCGGGTTAAAACCCGACATACTGTTTCAAATGAGGAGCCAGAATTTCCAAATTCTTCGCCACAGAGACACAGAGTTTTTTTTCTATTTCCTATTGCCAATTTTAAATTCAATTACCGAATAAGTCGTATAGGTCATATAGGACATATTTTTTCGCATTTCCGAACTTTTGCACTTCTCAATCGTTTTCTCTTTCCTGTCTGTGCGCCTGCTCAAGGAACGGATCAGACCAACTCCGTGGGGGGATTGGCGTCATAGAGCCTCCGCCGTTGAGAGAACCCAATCTGGCGGCAACGGCAGGCGCCCCATCTGGACATCCCCCCATTCCTCTGGACTGAGAAGAATCACTGTGCTCGGGTGATTGACTCCGTGTCGGGTATCCGGTGAAAATGTAAAGGGCATTACTTCGCCAGTGGTCGGCGCGGAGCCGGATACCTCCAACAGACATATCTGCCCTGCGTGTGCCGTGGGGAAGAACTTAATGATCGTTGTCGCCGGATCCGCATTGCGATGCGCTACGGCGAGCTCTTTTGCTTCGTCCAAGATAGTTTTCATGCGGGAATTCCCTCATGGTTGTTAAAAATGTGACAACATCCTCCCCATAGACTGCGTCTCCAATTTTTGCAATTGGCTCATCAGCTTACGCTCTGAATTCGTCTTTTCATTTGGGAAATGGAACCTGACAAAGAGCTGTCGGTCTTATTGTTTTTATCTATTTTTTTCACGGCGTGTATTACTGTCGCGTGATTTCTTCCGAATGCCTCGCCTATTTCAGGCAGGGATTTGTCTGTAAGCTGTCTGCATAAAAACATCGCCACCATTCTTGGTCCCACAATATTGCCGGGTCGTTTTCTTCCTGTCAGATCCGATACTCTCAAATCGTAGTATTCGGCGACTTTCTTCTGGATATTGTCTATAGTTATTCTTGACAATGCCGCCTCTTCAAGGTACGGCCTGAGTATTTTTTCCGCCATAGGCAAAGTCATTTCGCATCCGGTATATATAACCGCGCCGACAAGCCTGTTGAGGGCGCCTTCAAGCTTGCGGACATGCGAATTTATGTTTTTGGCTATCAATTTCAGTATTTCATCGTTTATTTTTACGTTGTGAGATTCCTGTTTTTTGCGAAGGATGGCGAGGCGGGTCTCTTCTCCGTAAGGCTCTATCTCAAGTGTCAGCCCCGACTCGAATCTTGATATCAGCCTTGATTCCAGTCCGTTTATTTCCACCGGCCTTTTGTCGGATGTGAGCATTACCTTTTTATTTTCATTTTGCAGGCTGTTGAATGTGTTGAAGAATTCCTCCTGCAGTCTCGGAGCGGTGGCTATAAACTGAATGTCGTCTATGAGAAGATAATCAACGCTTCTGAATCTATTCCTGAACGCGTAATGCATGCGATTCCGCAGCGAATCCACATAGATGTTCAGGAAATCTTCGCATTGGACATATTCGACGACCTTTCCCCGTTTCTTGGCCTCGCAAGAGACAGCTTTTAGCAGGTGCGTCTTTCCGCAAGACGTTGAGCCGTATATGAAAAGAGGGTTCGGGCTTGCGCCATCGCCGCTTACGGAGCCAAACGCCGCCGCATAAGCGAACCGATTTTCAGGTCCTACCACGTAGGAATTAAAAGTGAATCCATTGCCTTTGCAGACATCAGTGTCGTCGTCTGCGGGCCGGCTGTTCGCGGGGGGGGCGGCTATTGAAACGGGAGGGGATTCGGCGCGCTCTTGAATCAATCCGCGCCCTTTTTCATAGGAGATTCTAAAGCGCCCCTCTATCAGCCCGGAGAGAGACTTCCTGATAATATCCTCAAAATGGGCTTTTATCCATTCCGCAGTGAAATCGTCGGACACTCCGAGTAAAAAAATTCCTTTTTTGAACGACAGCGGCGCTATTCCGTCTATCCAGCGGGAGTAAGTTTCCGAATCTCCTATCGAGCCGGCTATATTTTTTTTTGCCGCCTCCCAAGACTTTTTTATGTCAAAAATCTGCTTCTTTATCATTCTAACAAAATCCTAACTTTATGAGTTGCAAGGACATCTTATCAACATGCGCGCCTGAAAGCCTCCGAAACGCAGACATCCTCAGTCCGGCGTTGAAGACAGAGTTTTCGGAGAGAGGGACAGACAAAAAGCCTTTCTCTCCCGACATTCACTCTATCAGATAGCGAAACAAAAAAATCTTCCACTGTTCCGCTTTTAGGTATCTTCAAAGCTTCAAACGCCAAATTTCAAACGGATTGCCTGAAAAAAATTAACACTCTGCCGCCCACTTATCAACAAGTTATTAACAGGGTGTGATTTTAGCTTCGGCGAACGCCTTTATCATAACCCCGTCTTTCGGCTTGACAAACATTAAAAGCCTCATTTTTCAAAAAAAAGTTGTAACCCCTTGATGTACTGGTAGATTATTTTTTAATTTTTATTTGTAAACATTTAGGATTACGCGAGGAATACAAAAATGAGCAGAAAACTTTTCGTATGCGCCTACTGTCTTACTCCGTTGAGAACGATACAAAAAGCCGGCATACTGTGCGAAGAAAAAAAAATAATAGCCATAGGAGGAGAATCCTCATTCGAGATTGAGCCTGACCTGGAGGTGACGGAGATTAGAAACGCTTACGCTATTCCGGGAATGATAGACACGCACATACACGGGGCCGGCGGCTTTGATTCAAGTTTCGCATTCGACGAAAAGGCCAATTTCGACAAGATGTGTTCAATTCTCGCGTCGCACGGGATATGTTCTTTTGTTCCGACCATAACATCAGGCCCGCCCCAAACAATGCTGGAGGCAATATCTTCCATAGTAAAATTCGCGTCCGCGCATAATTATTCGGGCGCCAAGCCGGTAGGCCTGCATATTGAAGGGCCGTTCCTCAGCAGGGAAAAACACGGCGCTCAGTATGAAGAGGACATAAGGCCGATAGACATCGGAGAGTTGAAAGAAATCATTTCCGCCGGAAACGATTTTATAAAAATTATGACATTCGCGCCGGAACTTCTTAATTCCGATCATCTTATAAATGTCCTGCTTGAAAACAACATCGTTCCGTCTCTTGGGCACAGCATGGCAAACGCGGATCAGGCATTGCGCGCAATAGACGCCGGGGCAAGAAGATGCGCTCATGTTTTCAATGGAATGCCGCCGCTTCACCATCGGGACATCAGCCTGACATCAGTTGTTCTCACGGACGACAGAGTGGATGTTGAAATACTGATAGACGGGTGCCACGTTCACCCCAGAATGGTGGATCTCGTATGCAGGACGAAACCCAAAGAAAAGATAATCGCCATAAGCGACGCGGTTCAGGCGACGGGCCTTTCCGACGGCGAATACCACATAGGAGACACTAAAATAATAGTCAAAGACGGCTACGTTACCACTGAGACAGGGACCCTTGCCGGAACGACATTCACGCTTGAAAGAGGACTCGGGCAACTCCTCGCGTTCTCTCATTTGAACAGGAACGAAGTGGCCGCCTGCCTGACTCTGAATCCGGCCAGAAGCATAGGACTTAAAAGACACGGAGAGCTGTCTCCGGGCTCGTCCGCCGACATCGCGTTTTTTAACATTGAAAACAACAAGTCCGAGATGACTGTCGTAGACGGCGAAATAGTTTTCAGGTCTTCACCTACATTTTGCGTTTGAGCAGTGCGGCGTAGGCGCGCGGTCAAGTCGAAGATCCCGAGACCAACGGTCCTCGGGGAGAGACGCCGGTGTAGTAACTACTCCAAGTCTCTCCTTGACAAGCAGATATGCCGCA
>JAGVIF010000464.1 GCA_020056205.1 Lentisphaeria bacterium
AACCCTGAACGGTGAACGCTTTCTTTCCCGTTTTCTACTTTCTAAATCCTACTTTCTACTTTTTCCCTTCTACTTTTTTCACTCCCGCGCTCTTAGTATTTGGTGATTTGGTGATTTAGAGATTTGGAGATTTTTCAATCCCTCAATCACCCAATTTCCATCTGCCTGTGCGTGTCCCTGCCGCGTCGCGGCGCAGGCAGACAGGTCGGAATTTATTTCCGGAAAATCTTAACTTGGACATTGGATATTCCGTGTTCGATATTGGATATTCTGAGTTGCGGCCTTTGGCCACCTAATTTAAGTAAACCCCGTCCTTTTACTGAACTTATACAAGTAAATATTCACCGAAAGGACCTGTCTGCGTGCCTGCCTGAGCGAGGACGCTCGCAGTCAGGCGGACACATGCCTACCGCCCCAGCGGGGCAGGCAGGCGCACAGGCAGACAGGGGGCGGTTACACAGGTTGGGGGTAGAGGTCTTCTTCAAGTAGATAAAGATGGAGCGAGCGATGGGAATTGAACCCACGACATTCACGTTGGCAACGTGACGCTCTACCGCTGAGCTACGCTCGCATATAAAAAATATGAAGATGTCAACCTAACGCCTTTCTTCATTTTTTCAAGCGTTCAAATTTTTTCTCTTTTATCTCCCTAATTATTTTTGTTCTATAAGGACAAAGCGCTATCTTAACCTGCGGAGGATTTTAATGTCGCATAAAAAGAAAAACGCCGTCTCGAAATTTTTAGGAGTTTTTTTTGTTTTCGCTTTTTTTATCGGGCTTTGCGCGATGGTATTGGCAGGGGCCTATTGGCTCTACAGGAAGGCCTGTGAAAAACAAGCCGTTGAAGTGAAATTGGAAATCGAAGCGCTTCCGGTTTTTTCCGAAGGGGCCGCCGCCGCTGAAAAAGGCTGGGATTATCCTCCCCTTCCGCCGGCAAAAACAGCGGAAGAGATAAAGAAACAAATACACTCCGCAATAAAGGAAAAAGTGGACGCGCGTTATCCAAAGTCCGGCTTGCAGAAAAAAATCTTTGAAATTTCAGCGAAATATGTGGATGCGAAAATCGGGGACAAAGTGAAATTTCAAAAGAATAATTCAACAAAGACTATGACGGAAGGCGTATTTTACGGCAGAGACGGCAGATTTGTGAAAATAGATGACAATAAAATAATGCTGAGCGATATCCAGGATGAATATCATTATCTCTTCGATTCCTCTCTCGCTGAAAAAATAGCAAGAGACGAAATTGAAGAGTTCAAGCAGGAAGGAAAAACCCTTGCCGAAGAGACTGCCGCGCAAATAGACATTGAGGAACAGGAGAGACTTTATCCTCAGTCCGGCTACACCAGGCAAAACGGAATCTGGCGTCCAAACGATGAAATCGTGAACGAATACGTTCAACGCAGGAAGGCCGAATTTGAATCGGAGCGGGAAGAAACGATAACAGCAATAATCAACCGCCACAAAATACTTGGCATAATAAAAGTTCAACTTGAAAAGGGAAAAACCGTTGAAAGAGAAAATATTACAAATTGAAAATCTTTCGATCGCTTTTTCGGTCGGCGGAGAAATTCTTCCGGCCGTTGATTCGCTGTCTTTCTCCGTCTCAAAAGGAGAAATTCTCGCGATTGTCGGCGAAAGCGGCTGCGGCAAGACCGTCTCGTGCCTGTCTTTCGCAAGACTGCTTCCCGAGCCGCCAACCATTTACACGTCCGGCTCCATAATTTTTCCGACGGGAACATCCGCCGGAAAAAATATTTTATCAATGAGCGCCAGAGAAATCCGCAAAATTCGCGGAAAGAAAATTTCATATGTGTTCCAGGAGCCTTCCGTTTCCCTTAACCCCGTTTTCAGAATATACGACCAGATAGCGGAGGTTATATGCCTGCGGGATGACGAAGCGGATGATGTCCGCGAAGAGGTAATATATCTCCTTTCAAAAGTCGGAATTCCCGACCCCGCATCCAAGATGAAGGCATATCCTCACGAATTGAGCGGAGGCATGCAGCAGCGGGCGATGATTGCCATGGCGTTGGCCGGAAAACCGGACTTGCTCGTGGCGGACGAACCGACCACCGCGCTCGATGTTACTATCCAGGCTCAGATACTTGAGCTTATAAAAAACATAAGAGATGAGAGCGGCATGGCGGTAATAATAGTAACTCACAATCTCGGAATTGTGTCCGAAATGGCTGACAATGTGATGGTTATGTATGCGGGGCATCTTGTTGAAAAGGGGCCTGCGTCAGATATTGCGAAATCGCCGCTTCACCCTTATACAAAGGCTCTTATCTCCGCGGTTCCGCAGTTTGGACATGAGATGGAAAAGCTGAACACTATCCCCGGAACCGTTCCTTCGCCGTCGAAATATCCGAAAGGATGCAGGTTTTACGGAAGATGTTCGCTGGCTGATTCGCTCGGCCATGATGAAAAAAGGCTTTGCGCGGAGAATATTCCAATTTTACACGAAACAAAAGCCAGGTTTTGCAGATGCCACTACTCAAAGTAGAAAATATCACCACAACGTATCCTGTCGGAAAGGGCTGGTTCGGCCCTCTGAAACATCTTCATGCCGTGAGAGATGTGTCTTTTCATATTGAAAAAGGCGAGACGCTTGGGCTTGTCGGCGAAAGCGGCTGCGGCAAAAGCTCGCTCGGACGAACCCTGATTCGTCTCGAGAAGGCGCAATCCGGAAAAGCTGTTTTTGACCGCACCAATATTTTCTCTCTCAACTCCTCGGAGCTGAGAAAGTTCAGAAGAAGATTCCAAATGATATTTCAGGATCCTTACGCCTCGCTCAATCCGCGAATGTCTGTCAGAAGCGCGATAGATGAGGTTTTGCGGGTTCACTCCGCGCTTTCAAAAGAGCAAAGAGAGCGGAGGCTCGCGTCTCTCCTCGAAATGGTGGGGCTTGATCCTTCCCATGCCGACAGATACCCTCACCAGTTCAGCGGCGGACAACGGCAGAGGATATGCATAGCGCGGGCATTAGCCGTGGAACCGGATTTGATCGTCGCCGATGAACCTGTCTCCTCTCTTGATGTCAGCGTTCAGGCTCAAATAATAAATCTCCTTCAGGAAATACAGAACAAAACGGGGATCGCTTATCTTTTCATCGCCCACGATCTTGCCGTAGTCGAGCACATAAGCCGCAGAATAATGGTGATGTATCTCGGCAGGATTGTGGAAATAGGGGAATCGCGCAGCATAATACGAAATCCGGCGCATCCCTATACTATGGCGCTGATTTCAGCCGTTCCGGCAATTGACCGCGGCACAGGCAGAAAAAGAATAATTCTGCCGGGCGATGTCCCGTCTCCTCTTAATCCGCCGAAGGGCTGTCCTTTTCACCCAAGATGCCCGGCGGCTACCGGGCGTTGTTCAAAGGAAGAACCGCCCCTCGCCCTCTCTATGAACGGAAAAGAACATTATTCGGCCTGTTTCTACAGGGATGATTTTTACGGAAAAATGTCGGTTCTTTCTGGAAATTAACGGGTAATAGTGGCATATTCACCTACATTTTGCGTTTGAGCAGTGCGGCGTAGGTGCGCGGTCAAGAGAGACGCCGGTGTGGTAACTACTCCAAGTCTCTCCTTGACAAGCAGATATGCCGCAATGCTCGAACCCTTGTGGGTTCAATCGTCCGAATTCTTATTTGAATAATTTAATGAAATGCATTGCAGTTCATACATTGTTTATTATCAAGAACTTAGTTTAAATTCGGACGATTGAACCGCAAAACTTAGGTTCAGACATGATCGGGTATACTCAATGCGGGTAAATATTTATAAACCGGGAGTTGAAACTATGCGCGGTAAAATTTTCATCATGACAATCGCCCTCTTTTTAAGCCTGTATTCCGGCGCGGGCGAAAAGGTTATGGGCAAAACGGCGGCAAACAGCCTCAACGTCAGAGTCCAGCCAAGCATTTCACAGACAGTTGTTGCGAAAATCGCAAAAGACGCGGAGGTCGAAATCCTGTCGGTAAAAAAAGGGTGGTATGAGATTGCGGCTCCGAACGACTGCGCCGTATGGATAGCGGCCTCTGATCTTTCACCGGAAGGAACGGTTATGAAAGAGACATATTTGCGCTCAGGGACGGGCGTAACATATTCACCGTTTTCGAGGAAGGCGCTCAAGGGGGAAAAGTTGAACGTATTGGAAAAACGCGAGGACTGGGTGAAAATCTCGCCGCCGCAAAATCTCAGCGCGTGGGTTAGCGCGGAATTTATTTCGGCGCCGCCGGGCGGCATTCCAAATATTTCAGAAGATTCCGCAGACGCTGAAAATCTCAATACGGACACCTCCGATAAAAAAGAGAAGGACATGCCGCCGCCGCCGGAGTTCACGGCAGTTCCCGCCTCCGATGCGTCATATGAGGGAATTCTTCTCCCCCTCTCGAAAGATGCCGTCCACGCAACGCACGCCATAGTGATGACTGTCAACGGAACTTATGCGGCGATATGCTACCTCAGTCCCGCAAAAATAAACTTCAAATTATGGGAGAATCAAAAAGTTCATGTTTCAGGGAAGGAAAGGTGGGTCAAGGGCTGGAAGAGGCCTTTGCTCACGGTGGAAAGCATCAATCCGGCGGAAACTCAAACAGAGTAGGAGGGGGGAGCCTATGCCTATCAGGTTAAGGATATCTAAACTGAATATCCAATATCCAACACGGAATATCCAATGTCCAAGTTTATTTCTGTCCTTCGTCGGTTGGAAATTGAGTGTTGGATATTGGGTGTTCAAATGAGTTCATGCTAAAATAAATCAATGTCATACAACGTTATACGCAGGATACGCAGGAATAAAAATAAAAATAAGGAGTTGAATATGAAAAAATTATTGATGATTATGGGAATGACGATCTTTACGATGAATCTCTTTTCGGCTCAGTTCGATCCCAAAAAGTATGAGCCTGTGGAGATCGAAAAACTTAGAGCGACCCCCGAAGATTTGAAAAATAAAAAGGTATGTTTTGAAACCGTCTATTGGAAATATGAAACAACTTTTCCGCCTTATGTTGAACGCTCCGGATACAAGGCGGGCAAAGATTATTATTTGGCAGTTGATCCGGGATCCTTCCCTGTCATCGCCGACAAAACGGATGAAATGAACGCGATAATACCGACGTTGAAAAGAGGCTCGAAAATCCGCGTTTACGGAAAGGTTAAAAAATTCTCCTCTCCTCCCGTGGAGACGAGATTCCCGCATTACTTCCTTGAGCTTGACAAACTTGAGATAATTGAGCTCGGAGACGGGAATGATCCGGACGAAAACATTTCGGATCCGGTGAAAAGAAAGTTGATAAAGAGAATTTTGGGAAAATGACTAAATGGATTTTTCCATAATCATTCCGGCGTTCAACGAAGAGAAATTTCTTCCCCATACCTTAAAATCATGCATAGATTCCCTCAAAGAATTATCTGCGAAATTCGCAGGAGAAATAATAGTTGTTGACAACAATTCAAGCGATGCCACGGCCGAAACAGCAAAATCGTTCGGAGTAAAGCTCGTCTTCGAAAAGGAAAACTGTATCGCAAGGGCGAGAAACAAAGGAGCCGAATTCGCGCTTGGGAATTTTCTCATATTCATAGATGCCGACACCCTCGCGCCAACCGAACTTATTGAAAAAGCAATTGAGGCAATGAAAAACGGCAGCCATTGCGGAGGCGGAAGCCTCGTGGCGCTTGACGATGAGAAAATAGGATTTGTTCCTCATATATTGACGACTATTTGGAACTGGGGCGTCCTTAATATCTTTCATGTTGCGGCGGGCTCCTTCTTGTTTTGCCTCAAGGATGCATGGAGTGAAACAGGAGGCTTTGACGAACGTTACTACGCCTCGGAAGAAGTGCATTTTTCGATCGCCCTGCGCCGCTGGGGAAAAAAAAGAAAGATGAAATTTAAAATCGTTCCGATAAAAGTGAAAAGCTCTTCCAGAAAATTCAAAACATACTCGGGCTGGACTCTCTTCAGAAAAATCTTTCTCCTCCTCATATTCCCGTCGGCCCTGAAGAAAAAAAAATTCTGCTCAATATGGTACGAGAGAAAAATCTGAATCAGTTTTAAGAGAATCGGTACCAGTATGGCGAAGTAATTGATGATGAATGAGAAGCGTTGAAAATATTGCTGTTTTGGAATTCTTTTTTTTGTTGTGTTCTTTTGATCTGAATGGCTTTGCAATCTTCTCTTTCAAGGGCTATCGTATAAACGTTTATGAGACCAAGAACTGCCTAAGAAAGAGACACGCTAAAGCTGTGAACTCCGACGGCAGTTTTATCGAGGGTAAAACTAAAATAAATTATCGGTGTTAATCGGTGGATAAATTTCAAGAGAAAGGCTAACAGGCTGTCCGGAAAGCTTCGATCTTGCGCATACGGACTTTGCCTTTTGATTTCAGAATCTCAATGATGACTTTTCTCGCGCGGACCATCGGAAACTGACAAATGGCTTTATGCCCGATGTTCTGCCCTTCATAAACTGTAATATTTGTTCCGCCGCAGTATGGAAGAATTGAGACGCGAAAACGATGAACCGACTCTCCATGCCTTAAATCCTCCTCCGCAACCACATGATCCAGATGAAAATATTTTCGATCTTCCACTTCGTAAGTCCATGTGTTCCCTTCCTGTTTAAACTGCCCGAATGATATGACAGGTTCAGAAAAACGCCGTTTTATCTCAGCCCCGAATTTCAGTAAATTCTCTTTGTCTTTTTCCGGAAACAGTCCTCTCCGGTCAGGCCCAATGTTCAGCAGCATGTTACACCCGCGTCCGACGGAATAGTAGTAAATACCGAGAAGCTCGGCAACGCTTTTAACGGTGTCTTCGTCGGAGCCGCTGTAAAACCAGTTGTAATCTCGCATCATCAAATCACATTCCGCCGGCAGCCACAATTTTGTTTTGAGCGTTTCTTTTTTATCTGTCAAAACGGAGAAATCAACGGCGTCAACCGTGTTCCAGGCGGGAACGGGAGCCAAACCGGATTCGTTGCCGACCCAGCGGTAATCCGGATCGCCCCCCATGTTGAAAATGAGGATTTTCTCCTGCATCCTGCGAATTTCGCAAACTATGCGGGGCCAGTCATAACTGTGCCCCTCCGAACCACATCCGTCAAACCACAGCATATCAATTTGTCCGTAGCCGGTCAGGATTTCGCTGATTTGTTTTATAAAATAATCATCATAAGCCTTGCTGTCGGAATACTTGGGAGAACTGGCGTCCGCCGGAGAATAGTAAAGCCCGATCTTCAAGCCATGCCCGCGGCAAGCCTCCGTGAAATCCTTCAGCACATCGCCATGTCCGCCTCTCCACGGTGTCGCGGCAACGCTGAAATCCGTGTACTTTGACGGCCAGTTGGCAAAGCCGTCATGGTGTTTGGCGGTCAAAACCATATACTTTGCGCCGGCATCGCTTGCCGCCTTCGCCCACTCACCGCAATCTAATTGTGTCGGATTGAAATCTGCCGGATTCATCGCTTTTCCATCCCAGTCGCGATGCCCTTCACTGAATGTGCGGATTCCAAAATGAATAAAAATACCGAGTTCCCAGTCCTGAAACTCAAGCTGACGAATGCCCGGCTTACAACGCCTCATATTTGACGGTTTTAATAATAGTCCCACTTTGAACCCCTCCAAAAAAAGATTTTTGCGGTATCGTATCGAATCCTATCTTCTTGCTTGGCGCGATAGCCTTTCCCTTGTAAATATCCACCGATTAACACAGATAAACACGGATAATTTATTTTAGTTTTACCCTCGATAAAACTGCCGTCGGAGTTCACAGCTTCAGCGTGTCTCTTTCTTAGGCAGTTCTTTGGTCTCATAAACGTTTA
>JAGVIF010000177.1 GCA_020056205.1 Lentisphaeria bacterium
CCTCTCCAAGTATCGGGAAGGATCAGGGAGACTTATTTTGACAGGACTGTTCATGCCGGGGCATTTTCGTTCACGGTGAGCCCCCTTGACGCGAAAAGGTGCGCTCTGATGTTTGTTGAGGCTATGGATTTTGCCGGGGAGGTTTCAAGGCATTTACGGCGGAGAAAGGGGGATGAATTTGATCTTGAGATATCGATAGATGAAACAATCTGCCCGACTTTGCCTCAGGATCATTTTTTCATAGTGAACGAACTTGCCGCAAGGAATGTTGACTTTGTCTCCGTCGCTCCGCGGTTTATCGGAGAATTTCAAAAGGGAATAGACTATATCGGAGATTTGAAAAGTTTCAGGGAGCAGTTTGCGAAACACTGCGAAATAGCGAAAACCTTTGGCAATTATAAAATATCGGTTCATTCCGGAAGCGACAAATTCGCGGTTTTTCCTTCGGTGGGAGAGTTCACGAACGGGAAATTTCATCTGAAGACCGCAGGCACAAGCTGGCTTGAGGCCGTTAATGTGATAGCCATAAAAAATCCGGCTCTTTACAGGAAAATTCATCAAAAAGCGCTCGATTCTTTCGCCGACGCGAAAAAATTATACCATGTTGCCGCAGATATTTCAAAAATAAAAAATTTGGATATTGCCGATGATGAAGAACTTCCGGGCTATCTCGATAAAAATGAGTCGCGCCAACTCCTGCACATAACATACGGATCAATACTTGCCGAACCCGGCATAAGAGATGAATTTTTCGCCGAACTTCACAAAAATGAAAAGTTATACATTGAGAAAATAGACGGGCATTTTACCAGACATCTCTCCGAACTCGGAATCCAAAGGAAAAAAGTATGAAACGAATAGGATTGGTCGGGATATCCGGTTTTGGAGCGGTTCATTTTGATGAGATTCTTGTCCTGCACGGGGAGGGGAGGCTGAAATTCGACTCAGCTGTGGTCATCAACGCCGAAGAAGAAAGGGAGAAATGCGAAATCCTCAAAAAAGAAGGGGTCGAAATATTTTCCTCGTTTGAAAGTTTTTTAAAACAACGTGAAGGAAAAATTGACCTCTGTTATATACCAACAGGGATACATCTTCATTCGGAAATGACCTTGTCCGCGATTTCAGCGGGGATGAATGTTCTTGTCGAGAAACCGCTTGCCGCCACGATTCAGGACGCAAGGGCGATGGTCGAAATTTCGTCAAAGAAAAATAAATTCGCCGCGGTGGGATTTCAAATGGTGTATTCGCGGAGCGCGAGAACATTTAAGGAAAAGATTATTTCCGGGGAGATAGGCCGGCTCAAATCTGTCAGGTTTAGCGCCTGCTCTCCGAGAGACAAACGGTATTACACGAGAAACAATTGGGCGGGGAAGCTCCGCGCAGGGGGCAAATGGATATTGGACTCTCCTTTCAACAACGCGGTCAGCCATCATTTTGAGCTCATGCTTTTTCTTTGCGGAGAGGATTTTGCCGGAGGCGCTGAAATCGCCTCGATTGAGGCCGAACTATACAGGGCAAATCCGATTGAAAGCCCCGATACCGCCTCAATAAGGGCATATACGAAATCCGGAGTTGAAATATTGTTTATAACGACGCATGCGTGTGAAAATGATTACGACGCGACAATAGAGATAACAGGAGAGAAGGGAACTATAAAGAGGGATTCGAAGGAAATCATCGTCAGGGCAAAAGAGGAAGTCCGGATTGATGTCGAAAGCGATAAAATTTTCAGAAAACAGATGCACGACGCCCTTCTAAGGAGGCTCGAATGTCCTTCCGAATTTATATGTGATGCGAATCTGTGCGTTCCGCACACATTATGCGTCAACGGCGCTCACGAATCATCGGACGTCGTCGCGTTGCCGTGCGATTTCATCGCGAAAGTTGAAAAGAACGGGTCGGAACTGTCCTTCATAAAGGGAATTGAAGAGATTGTCTGCGAAGCGTTTGCGAAGGGGAAACTGTTCAGCGAGCTTGGTGTTTCGTGGGCGAAGAAAGGCAAGAGGATAGAGCTTGCCTCTTATACGCATTTTCCCTCGAAATAGCTTTCTATTTTTTCGAGAGTCATGCCGCGCGAGCCTTTCAGATAGACGAAATCATTTTCTTTCAGGAATTTGACTGCGAAATTCGCAGATTCTTCGGATGAATTGAAGGCTTTTTCCGGTTTCTTTGCGAGAGATTTGCCGGTGTTGAGCATGATTGGCCCTACCGTGAATATTACGGCGTTCGGAAGCAGTTCCAATGCTGTTTTGAGGACATCATAATGAAAGGATGATGTGTTTTCTCCCAATTCGAGCATGTCTCCGAGAAAGACCACGGTTCTTTTATCGCGAGGCACGGATTCAGACAGCCACTTGAGGCCGGCTTTTGCGCTTTCAGGATTTGAATTATAGGCGTCATTGACGAAAGTTATGCCTCTAATTATTTTTTTTCTCATTCTCATTCCGGAGAGAGAGGCTTTTTCAAGGGCGGAGCAGATGGATTCGATGTTCACCCCGGCGGAATGCGCGGCGAGGGCTGCGGCCGCGGCGTTTGATATTTGATGTCTGCCGGGCACGGGGAACAATATTCTTCTTTTTACCCCTTCTTTTCTCCAGTGAATTTCAATTTCGCTTGACTCCGGAGAGGATTTGAGGCATAATGCGGTCAGATCGGCATTGAAATTTTCTTTCGTTGAAAAAGAACGTATTTGAGCATTGACTTTTTTTGCCGCTTCGATGAGAATTTTGCGAAATTCGCAATCATCAGGGATTATAGCTATGCCTCCTTCGCGGAGGCCTTTGAATACGGATGATTTTTCGCGCGCCACCCCCTCAACGGTCTTGAAAAATTCAAGGTGTCCGGCTCCAATGGAGCTTATAATGGCTATGTCCGGTTCGGCAGTTTGGCTCAAGACCTCAATTTCGCCGAAGTGATTTGTTCCCATTTCTATTACGGCATATTGATGTTTATCGTTGATCTTAAGAAGGTTAAGCGGAACACCCACAAGATTGTTGGTGTTTCCTTCTGTGGCTAATACGGATTTTTCGCCGGCGTGTTCGGAGAATATTTTTTTTAAGAACTCTTTTACCCCTGTTTTTCCGCATGTTCCGGTTATGGCGACTAGAGTTGCCTTGCTTTTTCTCCTGTTGAGGCGGGCCATGCGCTGATAGGCCGTCAACGTGCCGTCAACGGAGAGTATCGGCAGGCTCGCAAGGCCTTTGATTTCGGACAATTTTTGTTTTGAGGCGCACACGGCGACGGCGCCGGCCTTTTCCGCCGGCAGGATAAAATCATGCCCGTCGAAATTTTCCCCGTTCAAAGCTACGAAGAAGGAGCCGCAGACAACTTTTCTTGAGTCGGAAATAATTAGAGATGAATCAAATGACGCGGGAGGGGATGTCTTTTCGGAGAGCCATTCGCCTGAAGACGCGAGGCTGATTTCATCTTTTGAAAGTATCATTTTTTATATTTTCGGGGCGTTTTCGAGGATGTATTTTTCCGCCTCAAGCGACCACAAACCATTGCTGTTTTGAGTTATTTCGGCGAGTTTCGCAAAAAGAGGGTTTTCGCCGGCTTTGGCGCTGAAATCGGAGATAGCCGTAAGCGGCATGGATATGTGGGTGTATATGAGTTTTTTCCCGCCCGGTATTTTTGGCAGACGGAGTGTGGTTTCGATGGCGGAATCAAGTCCCCCGACGTGCGTTATCATGACTGCGGGGTTTATCACGCCTGAACTCATCAATTTGAGAGCCTCAAGCATGTCGCCGGTGTTGCCGCCGCTTGTTCCGACGATGTGTGTGGAGTGATAATGGACGTTGTAAAAGTTGAACGGAGCCGAAAATGAGGGGTCCGTAGGGCCGGCAAAAAAGTTGAGGCATCCGTCTCTTGCGAGAATCTTGTCGGCCTGCTCTATCACTTGTCGGACTGGGGCAAAGACGAAGACATCGTCGTAGCCGGCGGAATCGCCGGCGATGGACATTATTTCAATTATTGGATCTTTCAGCGTTGACGTGTTGAGATAAACGAGGCGGACGCCTAATTTTTCCGCTGCCGCGGGCGGATAGAGTGAAGCAGCTCGGTTGAGCCTTTCAGAATCTATATCTGTCACGAGAAGCAGGCGCGGGTGTTTGTCGCGGCACAGAGCGTAATCTATAGCTCCGAGCCCCATCGGGCCTGTTCCGGCAAGGATGGCCGTGTTTCCGTTCGGCATTATGTCCATATTGTGAACATAAGATCCGGGTTTTGTATGGTAATTGGCGTGAAAAGCGCCTATTATGCAGGACATTGGCTCGGCTAAGGAACCGAGAAAATAGGCGCCGCCATTATACGGAAGCAGGCAATTGCTTGTCATAACTTCCTCCGGTATAATGATATAGGTGGCGTTCCCTCCGATGTGGCGGTAGGAATATCCGGGCGCATATAAAGAGCCTTTGTAATTCAGCGCAGGCTGGACGGAGAATTTCTGTCCTTTTGAAAAATTTGCTCTCCAACGTTCTCCGACTTCCATGATCTCCCCGCAGAACTCGTGTCCGATGATGACCGGATTTTTGTCAATGTCTTTCGGAACACGTTTATGCTCAATCCCCTGTTCAGCCGCTTTATATGATGACATACAAAGGCTGTCGGAAACGATGCGGGCGAGGATTTCGCCTTTTTTTATGGAAGGCAAATCGAACTCTTCAAGTCTTAAATCTTTTTTTCCGTAAAAACGGACGGCTTTTGTTTTCATCAGGAGGAAACTCCGTGGGGGTATACTCTAATAAAATGCGAAGTCGTTTGTTTTTTCCACAAAAACATCACATTGAGCAAAACTCAAAGTCGGACGCAAGCCGGAGGCTTGCGCTACTTCCTGAAACCGATTGCCTGCAAGCCGGAGGCTTGCGCTACTTCCTGAAACCGATTGCCTGCAAGCCAGAG
>JAGVIF010000077.1 GCA_020056205.1 Lentisphaeria bacterium
ATCAACCGCGAATGAACGCGAATAAACGCCAATAATTTCTTTTTTTGCTTCTTGATTCGCGTTCATTGGTGTTCATTAGCGGTTCCCTTTGAGTCCCGGTTCCTTTGAAACTGCCGTTGGAGTTCACAGCCCCGAGCTCATGCGGACACGGGATCTTCGACCCCGAGGCCCCGCGGCTCGGGATCTTCGACTTCAGCGTGTGTCCTTCTTAGGCAGTTTCTTATTGATAAAACCCCGAGGCGCAAGCGCTCGGGGTAGGTCGCTGAATTCTGACTGCTTTTCAATCAATTGCGATGCCGATAGCCGACAGAGAGAATGGCGTCAAGATTGTAAAATTCCACTTCCCGTGAGACCTGTCTCTCTCCCTCTTTTTGAACTTGTGCAATTTTTGCACTAGTTGCCTCTTTGCTTAACTCACTATCGGTATAAATATTTTGTAACCACGCTTCTATCCACTCCAAAAAGTTCACCTATTTTTGCTTGCGTGAGCCAAATATTTTCATCATGCAAAAATATCTCCACTTTTATCTTGCCGTTTGGTGTAGTGTAAAGTAAAAATTCCGTGAAACTATCTTGCCTGATGAGTTGATTGTTTTTTTTCTTCATAATTATTCCAAATTTTTATTATCCCTGCCTCGCAATGCTTTTAAGGTGTTGATTGACCCATTCCGTGCTATAGCCATTTTCAAACCGTTACATTTTGTAACGGTTTCGCTTGAACCTTTGTGAATTAAACGTTTTTTTAAGCACAGGCCGGTAAACTAACGCCGAGCAAGCTCGGTGGCTTTAGCCGATGGCATCAGCATTTCAACAAGTTGAACGCTGATGCCTGTTAGAGTCGCTATGACATCAACAACAGCGAAACACCAAAGTTCTTTTTCCTCGTCCCAATGGCGCGCCCGGCGGGAATTGAACCCACAACCTTTTGCTTCGGAGGCAAACGCTCTATCCAATTGAGCTACGGGCGCTACGGAAGACCCCGAAACCTATCATTCAAAACCCAAAAAAAAAGCCTTTCCGACAAAGCCTGCTTGAAAAAAAGAAAAAAAATCTTATATTTTTTCCCCTCAAAACTCAAAAAAAAATATTTAAGGAGTTCTATAACATTATGAGCGAGGATTTTATCCCATACAACAAAGGCGACGGAGATTTCGACAGCGGAATGAAAATGCTCACGCCGCGCTCGCGCCAAGCTCTCGTATTAGCTCAAAAAGAGGCGGTGAGATTCAATCACGATTACGTGGGGCCTGAACACCTGCTCCTCGGCATCCTGCGGATTGGACAAGGCGTGGCTGTCGCGGTAATGCAAACAATGGGGCTTAATCTCGACGCATTGAGAATTGAAATAGAAAAAAGCTCAGGCGCCGGCGGCGGAATGAAAGTCGAAGGAATACCGCCTTTCTCGGAAGAATTAAAAAAAATACTCATTCTCGCGGCAAAAGAGGCTAAATCCCTGAATTACAATTTCATAGGAACAGAGCACCTCCTGCTCGGAATTCTGAGAGAAGGAGAAAATGTTGCCGCAAGAGTCTTAAGGAATATGAAAATAGATCCGGATAAAGTCCGCCAGGAGGTTATAAAGGCGCTCGACCCCAATTATCTGCCTCCGGGAGATGAAAATGGTTGCGCGCAACAATCCGCCGGACAGCACAACGCGTTGAAATCCTTCGGCAGGAACCTCACCGAGCTGGCGTTAAAAGGCGAACTCGATCCGGTGATAGGAAGAAAAGATGAAATAGAAAGAGTCATACAGATACTTTCAAGACGAACCAAAAACAATCCCGTTTTAATAGGCGAGGCCGGTGTCGGAAAAACAGCCATCGTCGAGGGACTCGCCCAGGCGATAATCGCAGGAAAAGTTCCGCATCTCCTGCGCGAAAAACAAGTCTATGTCTTAGATTTGCCCCTCATGGTGGCCGGAACAAAATACAGAGGACAATTCGAGGAGCGCATCAAGGCGGTAATAGATGAAATCCGTAATTCCGGCAATGTCGTCTTGTTTATAGATGAATTGCACACTCTTGTCGGCGCGGGCGGCGCCGAGGGCGCAATGGACGCCGCCAATATAGTGAAGCCCGCCCTCTCAAGAGGCGAACTGCAGTGCATCGGAGCCACCACTATGGACGAATACAGAAAACAGATAGAAAAAGACGCCGCACTCGAAAGAAGATTCCAGCCGGTGATAGTCAACCCCCCGTCAGTTGATGAAACTTTTGAAATACTCAAAGGGCTTAAAATAAACTACGAAAAACACCACAACTGCCGCTACACCGAAAAGGCGCTGAAAGCGGCCGCAACCCTCTCCGACAGATACATAAGCGGAAGATTCCTCCCCGACAAGGACATAGATGTCATAGACGAAGCCGGCGCGAAAGCCAGAATATCCGTAAGCTCATCCCCAATGGATTTCTCTCCCCTCGAAGAGGAGATTAAAAAAGTCCAGGCGCTTAAAAAAGAATCCATCTCCAAGCAAAACTTCGAAGAGGCCGCCCTCAGCAGAGACAAGGAAAAAAAACTCAAAAGCGAACTCGATAAAAATATCGCCGAATGGAAGGAGTCCCAGTCAAAAAAAATCCCCGTCGTAGATGAAAAAGAAATGGCCGAGGTCGTCGCGAAATTCACAGGAATACCGGTTCAGCAGATGGAGGAAAGCGAAACCGCGCGCCTTCTCAAGATGGAACAAGAAATCTCCGAAACAGTAATCGGTCAAAGCGAAGCCGTCGAAACAATTTCAAGAGCCATGAGACGCTCCAGAGCCGACCTCAAAGACCCGCGAAGACCTATCGGCTCTTTCATCTTCCTTGGCCCCACCGGAGTGGGCAAAACACTTCTCGCCAAAGCCCTCGCCAAATTTATGTTCGGCGATCAGGACTTCCTCATACAAATTGACATGTCCGAATACATGGAAAAATTTAATGTCAGCAGGCTCATAGGCTCCCCTCCGGGATACGTCGGACACGACGAAGGCGGACAACTCACCGAAAAAGTCAGGCGCAAACCTTACTCCGTAGTCCTCTTCGATGAAATAGAAAAAGCCCACCCCGATGTGATGCATCTCCTCCTGCAAATACTTGAGGAAGGCAAGATAACCGACAGTCTCGGCAGAAGAATTATTTTCAGAAACACCATAGTCATAATGACGAGCAACATCGGCGCGGAACAGATTATGAAAGGCGCCGGAATAGGTTTCGGAGCGGACCCGTCGTCGGTTGACAATCAAAGCTACGAAAAAACGCGCGACAGACTGCTCGATATAGCAAGGAAACACTTCAAACCGGAATTCATGAACCGCGTTGACGAAGTAATCATATTCAGAAAATTATCACGCGAAAGCCTCAGAAAAATACTCTTCCTCGAACTTGACAAGCTCAAATCAAAAATGAAATCTCAAGGCTATTCCATCAGTTTCGATGACGTTCTGACTGATTTCATAATAGACAAAAGCTATCAGCCTGAATTTGGCGCAAGACCAATAAGAAGAGCCGTCGAGCGAATGATTGAAGACCCCCTCGCCGAGGAAATCCTCAAAGGAGTTTTAAAAGGCTGCTCCGAAATCAACACGCGCCTCGACAACAACAAAATAATATTCTTCCCCGTCCCTGACGACACGCCAAAACCTTCACGGAAAAAAATCAACAAAATAAAAAAAGAGACATCTAATCAAAAAAATAACAAGGAGCTTAAATGAAACGCTGGGCGCTGCTAACTCTCTTGCTTTATCTCCTTTGCCTATCCCTCTTGACTGTGCCGCTCTTTCTGGCATTCTCCGGTGACGCCGGAGTTGCCAGAGGGATGCTTCTCTTTTTCTACGTCTGGTTTGTCCCCGTTCTTGTCTTGGTTCAGGGTGTCCTGTTACTGGCGCCGATCGCCGTC
>JAGVIF010000272.1 GCA_020056205.1 Lentisphaeria bacterium
ATGCTATCAACGCGAACGCATTTCTGATTTTTAATTTTCGATTTCCAATTTTACCCATTTGACTGTTTAACTGTTTTACGGTTCGACAGTCCAATGGCAAGATGTTTTTATTCCGTGGATAGATGGAGGCTTCCGGCAGTCTGTGTTTTTTGTTTTTCATACGATCACCTCTTTGGTTTAAATTACAGAGCCAATTGCAAAACTTCGGTCGCGGCGAGCGCGACCCTCCATTTGTAAATATTCACCGAACCCCGCCTGCCTGTGCGCCTGCCTGCCCCGCTGGGGCGGTAGGCAGGTGTCCGCCTGACTGCGAGCATCCTCGCTCAGGCAGGCAGGCACGCAGACAGGTCCTTTCGGTGAATATTTACATCTAATAAAATGCGAAATCGTTTGTTTTCCCACAAAAACATCGCATTGACAATTATTTTGCGCTAAAAAAGAATAAAAATATGTATTTCGCATTTTATTTTTTGTATAAGTTCAGTAAAAGGACGGGTTTTACTGAACTTATACGCGTGGAGGGCCACGCTTGCCGTGGCCGGTTATTTTCACGGTTTTTCTCCCATGTTAAATTGGGAATGTGGAGGCTCGGCTTGTAAACGGCAATCTTATGTTTTTCTTTGCCGCTGAATTCATCCATCAGAAGTTGGAGCGTCATAGCGGCAATTTTCCGGGTATCGAAGACAATAGTCCATAAATTATCAGGAAGATATGTTCCGTCGCAACCGATGAGCAGGACATCCTCCGGCGCTCTGATTCCGTTGCGTTGAAGTTCGACCATAAGAAGCAGCGCAACGGCGTCATTCTGACAAAACACCGCCTCAATTTTACGTTTTTTACAGGCGGCGACAACGGCGTTGCTGTCATCAAAATATTTACCGCTGTTTGAAGCGACAAAGCTGAGCCCCGCCTTTTTCAGGAGCGAATCCACATGAACAAATTTTCTCGCATAATTGTGCTCGATAGAGCGGATGGGGGCGAGATGTACCGCGATTTTTCTCAGCCCCATAGATAATATTCTTTTAGTGATTTCAGTGTATGGAGTTTGAAAATCAAAGTGCAGGTTTGAAGCCAGACCGGGGAATGATTCTATGGCGTCAATAGCCACAACCGGGCCTTTCTGAACAAGCCTGCGGACATCCTCTTTCTTGGGCGACCCGATAACTGTGGCGCATGCGTAGAGACTGTGGTTCACGTTGTTGACCGCGTCCATATGACTGCACGGAACGACAAGAAATCCTTTTTCGTTGAGTTGCGTGTATAAATTTTCAAACAGACTTCCCAGAAACGGTGTTCCAAGCTCGCAAATGCTGACGGATACGATTTTCAGAGATTTCATCCGCATCGCCTGCGCAATCGGATTCGGCCTGTAGTTGTGCCGTCCGGCTATCTTTAGCACGTGATCCTTTATGTAGGACCTTACCGTCTTGTCCCCATTGAAAACCTTGCTCGCCGTCTTTATCGCAACGTTCGCCTCTTGCGCGATGTCGGACAGCGTCACCGCTCTTTTCGTAATCATTTTCGCCCCCATTTTTAAGGACAATCCGCAACGCTGCACCGTAAATATTCACTGAACTTATACGTTTACCTTGCGCCTGCATACCTTCGATATTATTTCTAATATCGATGGCATTATAGCACAAAAAATATATTTGTCAATAGATGATTTTAAAAAAAATCTAAAAATATGGAGTTTAAAAACAACGGAGAGCAGTTTTTTTTGCCCGCCGGCAGAAGAACCTCGCGGGTTGGAAAACCCGCGCTCCCTTTTTCCGATCGAAGACGCATCGAGACTGCTGTGAGACAATCAGTAACTACAAAGCGGCACGGGAGCGTCGTCTATTGCCATCGGGTTAAGGGTTTGAATATCCTTAACCTGATAGCAATGCGCTGAACCTTGAACCCTGAACGGTGAACGGTGAACCCCGAACGGTGAACCCTTTCTTTAACCTTTTGGGTTGCGGGCATCCGCCCGCCTTAATATTTTCTCCCACTGTCTAGCCACGACCGGCAGGTCAAAGCGTTCCTTTATGAGCTCTCTGCCTTTTTGTCCGAGCCTTTTGCGAATCTCGTAATTTTCAAGCAGGAAGAGAATCTTCTCGGCGAAAACGGCGGAAGATCCGGCGATCAGCGCGAACTCGTCATTTCCAGCCACATCGCAATTCATTCCCACCGGCGAGCATACGGAAGGGACTCCGGCCGCGAGATATTGCAGAAGTTTGTATGCGGATTTTCCCTCTGAAAATGGGTCCGGCGACAGCGGCATAATCCCGATGTCGAATTTGCGAATTTCGCAAAACTGCCGTTCAAGCGACCATCTGATGTTTTCGACTTTTATTCCGGCGGGCGAGTATTCGCCGTCGGATATTATCCTCAGGACAAAATCTTTCTTTTTGCGAATTTCGCGGAACGTATCGGCTGTCATATCAAGGTATCGGAGCGTGCTTTCAGTTCCTATCCAGCCGATAACCGGAGGGCAAGAAAGCTCATAATTTTCTTTTTGCTCATATTTATCAGCTGAGACCGGGGAAGGAATGATATGAACTTTTTTTTCAGGCGCGATTTTCTTAACCGCTTCCGCCAAAAAACTGTTCGCCGCGACAACTTCATCAACTCCTTCGATGACGCGTTTGAATTTCCTCATCCTCGTTGAACTTTCATAATCGCAAAGATTGGATGAAGGCGCCGCATTTTTTAAAAATATTGCGTCGTCGAAATCAAATATGAGCCTTTTGCTTCTTTTGCGAATTTCGCGAAAGTCCAGCCACGACGGAAGGCGTTTTTGCAGGAGGACGGCATCGTAGCTTTTCAAAACCGAATAGAGTTTTAATTTCGCGGAAATAGCTCTCGGGAAAAAAACGCTTTCGCATTCTAATCCGCTCTCCGAAAGAAAAGGAAGAATATCAAGTCCGCGAACCCGCGAGCTCGGCGTTTTTTCGGATTTAAAAATGAAAAGAATTTTCATCTTGGGTTATTGATTTTGCCCCTGTAAAAGAGTTATTGGCTCTTTTTTGTGGTTGCGAAATTCGCCAATCAGTTTGACCGGAGGAGACAGATTTCTGCTGCGCCAC
>JAGVIF010000318.1 GCA_020056205.1 Lentisphaeria bacterium
ATTTCCATCTGCCTGTGCGTGTCCCTGCCGCGTCGCGGCGCAGGCACGGCGCACGCAGACAGGTCGGAATTCATTTCCGTGAAATCTTAACTTGGACTTTGGATATTCCGTGTTCGTTATTGGATATTCAGTTTAAATATCCTTAACCTGATAGCAATGATATTTCTCCCCCGCCTTGGAACCATTGGCCAAAAAGCATCGGTCTGATCACCAGCCGGACGGGGAAGGGTTGTCACACCACAGATTTTTGTCCGCATTCCATCCGAGCAGATGGCTTGAGCCATCAACCGTGGTGAAATTCGCGCTATTGCCGTGCCATCGTGATTGGCTCATTTCGGGGTCATACCACATGGACAGATAATAGCCGAGGTAGTTGTCACTGAGGCGAGGATTAAGGTCAGCCACAATGATCGAAACACTCGGATATTGCACCTGTTCAATTCTCATTGGCCGCGGCATCGCCGCAGTGACCCCTCCGGCGTATCCAAAAAAGTGATTTGAGCCGTAGTTGGTTCTTGCATCGTTTTCAACATAAACTAAATTGGGGTTTGAAGGGCAGAACATGATGTCGGACTTTCGGCGGCCGGCCGGCACGTGCTTCATCTCGTGGTAATCGTTGAGCAGATTGTACCATGTGTATGTCCCGCCATAAGCTTGAACAACGAATCCGTCGTAGTCGTTGACGTAGTTCATATGGAGCGAATGAACCTGCCGCTGGTTGCTGAGGCAAACGGCGCGGTAAGCGCTATCCTTCGCTCTCTTCAGCGCCGGCAGAAGCAACGCCGCCAGAATCGCGATTATCGCAATGACGACCAAAAGTTCTATGAGCGTAAAACGCTTACGGGACAACTGTTTAACAGCAGGACGGTTTGTCGTTTTCACGATTTCCTTTTGCATAAATTTTCTCCCTTTTAATTTTATTGGAGCGCTAAAATCCTGATTTTCGGTCGCGGCGAGCGCGACCCTCCATTTTTACGCCGCTGGCGTGGAGGGCCACGCTTGCCGTGGCCGGTTATTTTTTTCGCGGTCTCCATTTTTACGCCCGTTACTGTTTCACGGTTTCCGTTGAGGCTTTCTCTTTTTTATACATTTCCCATCACGGTTTAAGGTTCGCGCGTCCACCCCTTGATGCGAATGAGTCTCTCTCTTTTCGTATTTATCGGAGCGTGGAACGGTGGTTGATGCTCTTAGGACGAGTTCCGGGCGGACGAGGATTCGCTTGATGGAAGCGTCCGGGTTGGCAATCCTCTCGATCAGCAAGGAAAGGGCATCCCGCGCCATCGTCTCGAACGGTTTTCGGATGCTGGACAAGGCCGGCGAGAGCATACTGCTGACCAAATAGTTGTCAAAACCGAACACGCTCATGTCCTGTGGAATGCGAATGCCGCGGCTCCTCAGCGCCTCGTAAAAACATGGGGCGTAGACATCCGAGGCGAGGACAAGCGCCGTCGGGCGCGGATTGAGGGAGAGGAAGTGGCGCACCGCCTTTTCAATGGCAGGCAGGTGCTCTCCACACTTAAAATCCTCCCCAAAGAGCAGTTCGGGGCTGGATGACAGCCCCGCGCCGGCGTAGGCGGACGGCACAAGCTCGCGGCGTGGGTGAGCTTTGTTCCGCCAGTCGAACGCATGGTCGTTGAAGAACGCAATCCGCTCGTGTCCCAATGCCTTCAGATGGGCGAGGGCAAGATGGATTCCCGCAAGATCGTCGCAGTCAACAGCCGAAATTAACGGGGTGGTCGAGTAGGAGTTGAGGCACACCAGCGGAAAGTTCTCCGACGTGATTCGGAAAGGCCCAAGTATAATGACTCCGGATGCGCCGCTTGCCAGCATCTCAGCGCCGCTGATGCCGGCTTCCGGCTTAACCCGCAAGATGCGCATTGATGCGCATAGGTCGAAGGTCGCGCGCTCCAGCGCCTGCTCGCAAAGGACATCGTGAGCATCAGGGTTATCGGGCAGGTCTTCTCTTCTGATTAGAAGGAATGGCAGGGCGCTCTGCTTTTTTCGTCCGCCTCCCGCATATCCGGTCTGGGCGACTACCCTGCGGATGCGGCTGTGGACAGCGCTCGCCCGCCCGATCTTCCCGTTGATCAGCCGGCTGACGGTCGCCGCAGAGACACCCGCCGCGCGGGCGACATTCCGGATGGTCGGCTTGGCAGTCAGAGCGAAAAGAGTATTCGGGGTGATTTGTTTCATTTGTTGCACAACTTTATTTTTTTTGTTTCGCAACAAGTATATACCGGTTATTTTTATATGTCAAGCTCGTTTTCGTAAAATTTACAAAAAAAAATGCTTTATTTGTTTTTTCCTGATTTCAGCCGGCGTTCAAAAGGCGCTAGTGTGCATTAACCTAAGTTTTGCGGTTCAATCAGCCGAATTTAAACTAAGTTCTTGATAATAAACAATGTATGAACTGCAATGTATACTCTATAAGGCTTAAAATTGCGCATAGATTGCGAAGATTTTGAGAATTGGTTCGTATTCTGAGAGCCCGACGATACCGAGGTATCGAAGGCGGCA
>JAGVIF010000486.1 GCA_020056205.1 Lentisphaeria bacterium
AAAAATGAATTGCTGTCAATCATGCCAATACTCGGCTTCCCTGTTACATCCGACAACCTTCAGGCGGGGGAACCCGGCGCCATTCAAGTAACCAGCATAGACAGAATGCAGGTCATACTTGCGACCGCCGCGAATATCGAAGCTCTGAACGAGCTGAAAAAATGGGTGGAAATACTTGACAAATCCGATGTCGGAGAACAGGAGAGAGTTTTTATATACAAGGTGCTCAACGGCAAAGCGGATGAACTGCTCAGCGCTATTTCGGTGATTTTTCCGACGGAGGGAACAACGCTCTCTGTCCCGAATTCGTCATCAGGAAGTTCAACAGCCGCCAGCACATCCTCCACCGATTCGGGCTCAAACTTTTCAACAACGACGCCTTCGTCGGCTGGAACCTCAAGCGCGACTACGGCAGCCACATCATCTATAAAGCCCTCAACCTCGGCGGCAAACTCGAAAGACGGACCGGCAAGCGTCTTCGATGTCCCTGTGAAAGTTTTTGCCGACGCCGTGAATAACAGGCTCGTAATAAGAACAACGCCGAGAACTTATGCCATGATGAGGGCGATACTTGAACGCCTTGACACCGTTGCCGCGCAGGTACTTTTGCAGGTAATGGTATCCGAGATTACACTCACAAAAGACACCGAATTTGGGATAGAATTCTCAACAAGCGCTAAAAAGGGGGACTACAGCAGTTTATTCGGTTCTAATTTTGCGGATCTTGTCCCCGCCGCCGATGATCAATACGGCGCAAGATATTGGGTGTCAAGACGTTCCGACCCCGACAATAAATTCGCTTATCTAAGGGCGCTGGCGGGAGACGGAAAAATAAAAGTCCTTTCCGCTCCGCAGATCGTGGTCAAAAGCAATTCCGAGGCAAAAATCGCCGTCGGCGACAGCGTCCCTATCGTAACAAGCGAAAACACGGACACGTCATCAGGAACAGTTATAAACCGTTCTATTGAATACCAAGACACAGGGATAATTCTCGTCATCACGCCTCGCGTTACGGAGGGCGGATTGATAACTATGCAGCTTGAACAGACAGTTTCCGAGGCATTTCGAAACAGTACATCCGACATAGATTCTCCGATAATCCAGGAAAGGATAATAAAAACAGCCCTTTCAATAAGAGACGGCGGAACGATAATAGTGGGAGGATTGATCCGGGAAAGAACAATTGACTCAAACTCGTCATATCCGTTCATACAGGAGATTCCGCTTTTGCGCAGACTGCTCGGAACCAGCAACATAAGTTTGACGAGGACAGAAATGCTTGTCCTCATAACCGGACGGGTCATAAGCGAACACAGCAAGCTTGATGACATAACAAAAAGATATAAACAGGCGATAAAGGCTCTCAACGATTTGGAAGAAAAAGATGAAAGCAAATATCAAAAATAAAGAACCTCAGATTATTCGCCATGATTGGCGAAATATTATCGCGTCCCGGCTTTCTTCCCTGCTCGATTCGTATCATGAGGAAACGTCTGATTCAGACAGGCGCCGATCCGATTGGGATTACTGCAATCAGGGACTGCTCACGGAAAGCGACTTGCTCAAACTTTATTCCGAAAGCGCCGGAATAGAGAGCGTCGAGGACGAAGATCTCTCCGAAATGGCCGTTGAAAAATTTCCCGACATATCCTCCGAATTCATAGAAAATTCGTGTTGCCTTCCTCTTTCATGGGACGATGAAAACGTTGTTATAGCTGTCGCCGACCCATATCTTCTCGGCAGAATAAAATATCTCTTTAAAAGCGTCTACGGCAAAAAAACCTCTTTTTGCCTCTGGAGAAGGAGCGTTCTTGAAAGAATTATAAAGAACGTGTATGGGATTGAACAAGGCGGCGACAATATAGCGGAGGGGAAAAACTTTCTTCAAAATCAAAACGATAGCGAGGAATCACTGCGAAATCTGGCAAGCGAAGCTACGATAGTCCGTCTCGTCAATGAAATGTTCTCAAGAGCCTTTGAACTCAATGCCAGCGACATACACATCGAGCCGGAAGAAAACATGCTTACAATACGTTTTAGGATAGACGGAATCCTTCACGAGACAATGACGGCGCCGCTGTCTCAATACCCCGCAATCGCGTCAAGAATAAAACTTATCGGAGGCTTAAACATAGCTGAAAGGCGGCTCCCGCAGGACGGCAGGACAAATTTCAAAGTGGGGAAAAATAATGTGGATGTCCGAATAAGCACTCTGCCGACAATCAACGGAGAAAGCATAGTCCTGCGACTGCTTAGAAAAGATAATTCCGTCTTCGACATGACAAAAATAGGAATGCCCGAAGAGATAAGAAAAAAATTTGAAAAGCTCATTCAACTCCCGCACGGAATTATTCTCGTAGTCGGGCCGACGGGGAGCGGAAAAACCACCACGCTCTACAGCGCAATAAGAAAAATAAACTCATCAGAAAAAAAAATTATAACAATAGAAGACCCGATAGAATACCGCATCGAAAAACTTTCTCAAATTCAGGTCAACCCAAAAATCGGACTTGATTTCGCAAACGGACTCAGGCATATAGTCCGACAAGACCCCGATGTGATTCTTGTCGGAGAAATAAGAGACAGAGAAACTGCGGAAATAGCCGTTCACGCATCTCTTACAGGACATCTCGTATTCAGCACCCTGCACACAAACGACGCGTCGGGGGCCATAACCCGCCTCCTTGACATCGGCGTGGAGGGATTTCTCATTTCCGCGTCCCTGAAAGCGGTTTTGTCTCAACGTCTCGTGAGAAAAATATGTCTTGAATGCGACGGAACCGGACAGAAAGCCGGCCTGAAATGCAAAAATTGCGGAGGCGCCGGTTACAAAGGGAGAACCGGAATCTATGAATTACTCAACATAAATGACGAAATGGCCGCCGCCATAGCCAAAAACGCCGACGGAAACACGATAGCGTCAATAGCCAAAAAGAACGGCATGAAAACTCTGATCGAGGACGGCATGGAAAAAATTGCCGCCGGAATCACAAATGAAGCGGAAGTGGCGCGCGTTACTATCAACATTTAGCGCATCTTCGACACTTTTAGGTGTTTTTTTTAGGGCCTCTTCATTATGAGAGGAGTCTTAAATAATAAAAATACAGTGACTAACTATTTGGATTCCCTTTTGGCATCCGGTGCGCGGTTCAGCGAAAAACTGGCGGTGGTTTCGGAGATCAGGCCGGGAAAAGCAAGCCAGTCTCATGCAAAAGAATAGGCCCCGATCTGGTTTTCGGGCGACTGTGGACTGAACTCGGCATTGGAGACATCATCAGGGAATGCATTCAGGCGCAAGTTCTTGTTTAAAAATTTCTTCACCTGTTCAACGTCCTTGTCTCCGCGCCCGCTCAGATTGACTATTACCGTTGATTTTGGGGTAAGCGAAGGCGCCATCTTTATGAGCCCAGCGATGGCGTGAGCGCTTTCAAGAGCCGGAAGAATGCCTTCGGTTTTTGAGAGGATCTGAAATGCGGCGATCGCATCATCATCCGAAACCTTCATATACTCGACGCGTCCGGCGTCTTTAAGAAAAGCGTGTTCGGGTCCGACGGCGGCGTAGTCAAGTCCAGCTGAGACTGAATGCGTAAGGGCGATTTGCCCAAATTCATCCTGAAGGACATATGTTTTAGTCCCCTGCAGGATGCCGGTTCTTCCTCCGCTGAAGCGCGCGGCGTGCTCTCCAAGTCCGCTCCCGCTTCCGCCCGCCTCAACACCTATCATCCTCACCGGAGAAAATTTAAGGAATGGATGGAAAAGCCCTATCGAATTGCTTCCTCCTCCAACACATGCGATAAGAACGTCCGGCAGTTTCTTCTCAGTTTTTTTTATCTGCATGATAGATTCTTTTCCTATGCACGACTGGAAATCCCTGACTATCATTGGAAAAGGATGAGGGCCGAGAGCCGAACCGAGAATGTAATGAGTATGTCCACTGTTCGCCACCCAATCCCGTATCGCGGCGCTGACAGCCTCTTTGAGAGTTTTCTGTCCCACTTTCACGGGAATGACTCTTGCTCCAAGCAGTTCCATTCTTGTGACGTTCAGCGACTGCCTGTCCATATCAACCTCGCCCATGTAAATATCGCATTGAAGTCCGAAACGAGCCGCCGCTGTAGCCGTTGCTACGCCGTGCTGCCCGGCGCCGGTTTCAGCTATTATTCGCGTTTTGCCCATCCTTACGGCGAGCATTGCCTGTCCGATAGAATTGTTTATTTTGTGAGCTCCGGTATGGCAAAGGTCTTCTCTTTTCAAATAGATTTTATGTCCGAGTTCCGACGACAAACGTTCGGCCGGATACAAAGGGGTGGGTCTTCCGACATAATCGCGCAACAGGTTTTTATATTCAGAAATAAAAGTTTTGTCTTTTATCGCTGCCCTGTAGGTTTTTTCAAGTTCGCGCAAAACAGGCACAAGGGTTTCAGGAACGAAGGCGCCTCCGTAAGAGCCGAACCGTCCGCGTTTATCAGGCATTTTGCTCATTTTGTCCATATATCAAATCTTCCTCTGAATGTTAAACGCTAATTGCGCAACCCGCAAGCGGCCTCCATTTTTCAAAAATAAAATCTGTGGTAAGATAAACCAATTTTTTCATAACAAAAACTTATTTTGCCTGATTTTTTTCGGAAAGTTTATTTGTTAAGTTTATTCCGGCGGGTTAGTTCGGCGCACAATTTGGTGAATATTTCCCCTGATCGTCAGGAGGATTTGTGTTTAGTTTGCAATAAATCTTTTCCCTGTTACCTTAACCGGCATGAATGTACTGGAAATTAAGACCTCGCTCGAACGCGCTTTTGGCGCGGGAGACCACTTTATTTTCCTCTTTGGCTCAAGAGCATGGTGTAGTTGCCAAAAGGATAAGAAAAATTCTTAAGCGTATTTGATTTTGCGCAAGAACCTGTTAAAGTAGCGGCCTTCAAATTAAAAGAAAGAAACGGAAGATTTGTTAAGGCAAAGATAAATTTAATAGTCTAAGAGGCGTTATGAGAATAAATCATTTTGGTAAACCTTATAGCTTCAGTCACGTTGCTGCGCTTAGGAGGTTTGGCAAAAGGCATGAGTATATTTCTCGTCCTACGATTGTTGGCACAATAGATTCTATCGTAAAGGATTATGATTCAATTGGCATCGTGCCTATTGAAAACACTACAGGCGGGATTATCCATGATACGGTGAATACATTGTGCATGGAGGAGTACAGGAAATTACTTATTCGTGAGGAATTGGAGCTTCCTGTAAGGCTCTTTCTTTTAGCCAAAAGCCCGATTGCTTTATCACACGTTAGGGCTATCTACTCTCATGAATATGCGCTTAAAAGGTCTGAAGGATGGATAAAACAACATACACCTCAAGCGATAGTGAAGCGGGTAAGCAGCACTTCAGATGCTGCCTGTAAGGCCTTAGAAGAAAAATATTCATGTGCTATAAGCAGCTCTGAGGCATCCAGTTATTATGGATTAAAGAAAATAGAAGAAATTCTTGTTGAAGGAAAAAAGAACCTCACAAGATTCTTTGTGTTGGGTAATGTGGGAGGTAAATATTCACCGAAAGGACAGGGTTCGGTGAATATTTACTATGGGACTACTATTATCTTTGAATTAGAAGATAGAGTAGGAGCTCTTTGCGATGCTTTGCAGGCATTTAAAAAGAACAAGATTACCTTGACAAGAATTATCTCAAGACCCGATATAAAGAAGGAATGGGGATACGTTTTCTTTATAGAAATAAAAGGCGGGGAAAAGGATCAGAATGTCAAAAAAGCATTAATTGAACTTGATAAACATATAACTGATATCCGAATATTAGGCTCGTATCCCTTGAAAAGACTCGCACATTAACCTACATTTTGCGTTTGAGCATTGGTATAAGTTTAGGAAAGCATGTTGTCTATCGTGGGGATTGCGCGCAATGACCAATGAAACCGGGAAGAGCGGATTTTTTGTGGAAGGCCATATTCAATGGTGGTTGCTTGCCGTAATTTTAGCGGCCATATTCTTCAGATTATATAATATTTCAAATTCAAGCCTGTGGACTGATGAATTTTCCACGCTTTGGGCTTCATCTGCTCCGACTCTTTCGGAAACCGTTGAGAGAGCGGAGCTTACACAGGGCATCCATCCGCTGTATTTCATCGTTCAAAGAGCGGTTTTGTCTTTCCTTCCGGTAAATGAGGCGAGCCTGAGGGGGCTTTCATGCGCCGCGTCAATCCTGTCTGTCTTCCTTATCTTCTGGCTGGGAAAGCTTATATTCAGAGACAACATAAAGGCTCTTTTGGCTTCCGCGATTTTCGCAATCCACGCAAACAGCATTTATTACGCCCAGGAAGCAAGACCCTACTCTATCGGAATAATGTTTGCGCTCTTTTCTCAAATATTCTTTCTAAGATTATTCGTGAAATTTCGCGCGGTTGACGCGGCTGCTTATTTTGCGGCGTCGGCGCTGTCGGTGTTTTTCCATTATGTGTTTTTAGCCGTCTTCCTCTGTCAAAACATTTATCTTCTTTTAACATGGTATCTCGGGCTCAGGAAAATCCGCCTTACAGAAACGACTCTGCCTTTGAAAAAATGGTTCGTCCTTCAGGCGTTATGCGCTTTGACGCTGTGCATAGCCTTCAGGCATATTTCCGGCATGCTTGGCGGGCGCCATGCGTGGAACTGGCTGAAAGATATGGATTTTCTGCAGGTTTCAGAACTTTTTTTCTCGATGTTAGATTTGAAAATTCTCGCCGTAATGGGCGTGGTCTTTGTGATATTTTACGCCGTTGAGCGTTTCAGTCCTGCGGAGGCGGTCAAAAGGCTTGGGACGAATGAGCTTGTTTTTCTTTTCATCTGGCTCTTTTCCACTCCGGTTTTTCTTTTCGTAATCTCAAAAGCGCTTGGGGTGTCATTTTTTGACCAGAGATACATGTTGCTGTCAATGCCGGCATTATATTTGATCCTCGCAAATTTTCTTGACATATTCAGAAGCGATGTGATAAGGGCCGCATTTCCGGGCATATATCTGATCGTTTATCTGGGTTATGTTTCCGTTCCGTCATTTATGGACACCGGCGCGTTTTGCAGAAGGATTCCGCACAATTGGAAGGACGCGATAAGACACATTCAGGAGGATTTCATGCCCGGGGACGCCATTCTCCTGCGATATGGCGATGTGAAGGAAAATTGGATTCCCTCGACAAAAAATCCGATAATACTTGATTATCCCAGAGCCCCATTCCACAGCTTTTACTGGGAGAAAACGTCGAAAGACGATGGACTCCCTGAGATTTACAGCCTCACTTACACTTGGGATAAAAATTTTTATCCCTACTATGAAAAGATTTTCGGCGAACTTGTCAAGAAAAAAAGAGTGTGGGTGATCGGGGTTGATCCTCCTAACACAAATTACAGGGTGGCCGCCGTTTCAGGCTTTATGTCTGAAAAGTACCTGTTCAAAAAACTTTATGATATAAATTTTTCCGGAGTTTATCTTGCCCTTCTTGAAAGTAATACGGCATTAAGGCTGCGCTCAACGGTTCATCCTTATTACGAAGAACTAAGAAAGGAAAGCAGAATGGAAAAAGAAAAGTAGATTGAAATAAAAAAGGCATCGAAACTTCGACGCCTTTTTAAAAATAACTATTTATTGTGGAGGATGTTAGAGCTTTACGTCATCAGACCCGAAATCATCCCCTTTGAGGTCTATGAAAAGCCAGCCGGTTACGAAATCGGCTATTTCAACAGGATGAAGTTCAAAATCAAGTTCGACAAGGCCGACGCCGCCTTCAACTCCGATTGACCAGAAATCCCTTTTGCCCTCGTAGAAATTATATATGCTTTCACCCGGGGTCGGAACTCCGGTCGCGTAATAGTAGTAATCTTTCACAGTGCCGGACGCCTCTTCGAGTTGTTTGCTTTCAGCGGACATCATTACAAAACTCGCGTCCCAGCCGGATTCCAGACCGGCGCCGTATTGTCTGTTTATTTGCTTTATGGCTTTTGCCTCAACGCCTGTGCCGGCGCCAAACGCAAAATCTCTCGTAACAAAAACCTTCATTCTCGCCGTGGGGCCAAACCCCAGCGATATTGAGAAAATATCGCACATATCCATAATTCGATGCGGGATGTAGAAGACAACACCATGATACACCGAATCAGTTGCCTGTGATGAAAAGCCTGCGGTCATGACGAATGCCGCAACAATCAACGCGCCGATTTTTTTCATAATCTTTCTCCCTTATATTTTTTTCAAAAAAACATTTTAATCCCCTAACGCTACTATCATTTGTAAAAAAATCAAATAAAAACTTGAGATAAAATCATTTTTTTTATTTTTTTGTGTTTTAGGACAGACACGACTTTGAAAAAACATATATTCGGACTATCTTACGCGCTTCCTCTGCGTCGGGATGTAGCGCAGTCTGGTTAGCGCGTTAGACTGGGGGTCTAAAGGTCGCGAGTTCGAATCTCGCCATCCCGACCAATTTTAGTATAAATTCAGTTGCGGCGTAAGCTACTCTAAGTCATCCGTCGCTTCGCTGGTTACGATAGACCGCATACCGCTGATTTTTTAACTTACCCAGACAGAAATTGAATCGTGAATTTGTCGCGACCAGACAGCTTCATCATCCAGCGAGAAGTTTTTCTGAATGATAGAATCAAGGTAGGATTTCAAAAATTTCGAGTTGCTAAAACTTTTATCCTTTGCAATGGTAATGAATGAAACAAACTGACTTAAATTCATCGGGACAATTCTTGTTTTTCCGCCATATGCTTTTGTATTCATTCGGTTCAGATTGAAAAAGTGTGCCAATGCGCCTTCACTAATTTTCGGCGCGACAAACAAACAGTAAACAGGGACATCGGAATTATGTTGAACCCTGCCAAAATGACGAGCGACAGGCTCGCCTTCCATCTCATACTGTTTATTTCCGCTTGACATAGTCACTTCAACAATCATTTTAAATCCGTCATACTCTGCTTCAATATCGGGTAAGTTTCCAAGAGCCGTATTCAAAGGCATTCCATCTAAATCCAATCGGAAATTTCCAGTGATTTGTTTTGCATAATTTATCATCACCGTTGCGCGCCAGATGTTCCATTCCAAATAAAGCGGAGGGTCAGGAATTTCTTTCTTCTGAATTTTCCCGAACACTTCGATTATGTCATCAAACTCCTTATAATTTTTCAATTCAACTTCCGCTTGCTGAATTACCTCCGAAATCATTTTAATTTCTGTTGTCTCTAATAAATCTTTCAGCGTTTCAACATTTGCTTTCGCATCAAATTTGACAGACAATTTTAAAAGTTGTTTTTCAAGATATTTTCTATCGTCAGTCAGCAACAATAATGACGAAAGATTGAAAAGATATTTTTTGAAACCAGTTTCCGTCTTAAATACTTTAGTTTTCCGTTCAACATTTTTTAAAACATAATCCACTTCTGCAACACGGGACGGAGCAACAATCATTCTGAAAGTTTTCTTTTCAAACGAAATTAGCTGCGTTGCTCTCAAATAGCGAATGAAAGCGTCGGCATAATCAATGAGATATTTATTATGGCGTTCCCCTTCGGGTCGGGCTTTTCGCTGCAATCTTTTTTCCCAACGCACGATGCCAACGCTGAAAAAAGGATTTCCGCTACAATCCCTAACGCAACCTACTTCACCAAATAAATCTTTGTGATTGAATTTTTACTTTGGTCAAAATGAATTTCAAATGCTTCTCTTTCATTAACTACTTTGCGAGAAGTTTCAAACACCAAATCATTCGGATGCTCCTTTGCTCTTTCATCCTCTATTTGAGTATACAACAAAGAGTGTTTCACTTTTTGAATTCCATTTTCAAATTTCTTCTTAAAAGAAAGTTCTATTTTCTTGAAATATTTTTGAGGATAAAATGATATGTCGTAATGCTGTGCCATTAGAATTGGAATATTTTACTTTCAAGTTTATTTGCTTTTGATGCGTTATCGTAAAGTTCAATCATCTCATCATAATTCGCAAATTTGAATTTATCAGAATTGCTTTGATACGGTTCAAGATGAATTTGTTTTTCAAACTTGCTTCTATGTTCTTCGGGTGCAATAATGTAAAATTCCGTTCTAAAATTTAATAATTGCAAACTTCTATTAAATGCGCCAGTTAATGTTCCGACACCATCTACAACTTCAAATACTTTTTGAGGAAATTGGAAACCATTTTTATTAAACCAAATAACATCAATTCTTTTTGTCTCTGCAACAATATCATCATAAGTAAAACTTGGAATATTTTTCACTGTTGTCAAATCAAATAATTTGATGTGGTCTTTAAAAGTGGCTGAAGGGTCAGCAGTGTATGTGTTATAGTTTTTGAAATTTCCCAACTCCAAACAAATGCCTTCAACGAATGAGTGCATTCTTAATGTATCAGATTTTTTTGGCGCTTTTTCTTCTGAATAATCTTTAAGAGCAAAAATTGCTAATCCGATTTTCTTAAAGTTTTTATTTTCTCTTATTTCTCTATAAAGAACGCCGCGAATACCAGCTTCCCAATCTCCTGATTGTTTAGCCGTAGGATAATATTTTTCAATGTTGTCGTAGATAGTTTTCCAGCTGGCTGCTCCACCATTGTCTTCCAGAATTTTTTTTATTGCTTCAACTTTTGTCATTATGCTACATCTTTTTCAGCGCTTCCTTTAAGCATTAATTCAAAAATTTCTGTGGGTTTTTGTGTTGGGTATTGTGAGGCAACCACTCTTTTTATTTTCCACACATCAGGAATACTTTTAGAGTTCAAATGTCTTTTTCCTTTGCTTGCAAATAAAATAAATTCGTGCCTTCTTCTGAAATAATGACCTAATCCGATATTTGCTTTGTCCCAACACAAAACATTTTTAATCTCAAACACGTCGCGGGCAATTGGGGCAAGTGAAAGTAAAGAATAAGAATCAAACATAATATAAATGTGGCGGTCGTTTCGCAAAACACGATAACATTGCTGTAAAAATACTCTGTAGTTTCCTTCAGTATCATGAAATTCTTCAAACCATTTTGCGTCATCTTTTCCCGTATCTGCATATTTGCCAATAATTTTTCCACGACCAAGTTTTAATCTTTGGTTCATTCCTGAATATGCAGGGTCGGTAATAATAATATCAACGCTATAAGCCGGCAAACTCTTTAAAAAACTAATTGCATCGTCTTGAAACAAAGAAATCCTTTGATCTTGACTTTCATAAGCAGGTTGCTGGTCGATCTGAATTTTATGCCCATTCAAAACCTGATCTGATATGCGAGCCAATTGCAAAACTCAAAACCGATGCCGATGAAGGAGATTATGAAATTCAGACAAGCCGCAAAACCAGAGGCATACCCAAGGCGGTATGTC
>JAGVIF010000256.1 GCA_020056205.1 Lentisphaeria bacterium
AACCGGCTGTACTTTCAGCGCCGCGCTCGCCGCGAATCTCGCAAAAGGCTTTTCCCCTATTGACGCGATTCTCATCTCGCGCCGGTTCGTCCACTTTTCACTGCTTGAAAAAGTAAGATTGGGAAGAGACATTACCGGGATGTTTCCTCCTACTAAAAATAATTTTTATTTGAAAGGGAAAAACAAAAAAACGAAGGGAATAGAAATTTGCGAAATAAAGGATTCGGAATTTACTAATTTACCGGCATGATATATTTTGTGAAAAAGATGAGGACATTACTTCCGGCTCTCGCTATGACTCTTTTATCTCAAGCTAATCTTTTGACCGCCGGAGAAACTCCTTACATAAGGTATAAGGTCTGCAGCGGACAGAAGTATGTGTATCTTTCCGATTTGGCGAAATATTACGGAATGACTCTTGCAAAGGGGCGCGAAGGCTGCGAAATTCGCTCTCGCGCGGCATCTTTCTCTTTCACATACGAAAAACGGGCGGGCTTATACAACGGAGTCAAAATACACTATCTTTTCGCCCCGGTTTTCGCCGCGCCCGAGCCACTTGTCAGCGAAAAGGACTACAAATTAATACTCGATCCTCTCATTAGAGGCGCAAGAACTTTTCAAAAGAAGCCCGTAAAAACTGTTCTTATAGATCCCGGACACGGCGGAAAAGACAGCGGAGCTCAAACCAGATACAGGGAAAAAGATTTAAATCTGGAAATATCAAGGAAGCTCAGAACCGAATTGCGGAAGAAGGGCTTTACGGTCTACATGACACGAGACAGCGACGTTTTTATAGAGCTTGAAAACAGGCCGGCAAAGGCGCTTTCTTATAAAGCCGACATCTTTATTTCAATACATTGCAATTCCGCTCAGGATAGATATGTGCGCGGAATCGAAACGTATTACCTTACGCCGGAGGGATCGCCGTCAACTTCGGACAAGAAGTCAAAAAACACAGTCGAAAAAGGAAATTCTTTCAACAAACAAAACCTCTGCCTCGCATATCTTATCCAAAGATGCGCCCTCGGAAATACCGGCACGGACGACCGCGGCGTAAGACATGCGAGATTCGCGGCGCTCAAGGGCGCGCCATGCCCGGCAGTCCTCGTTGAATGCGGTTTTATGACCAACGGCTGGGAGGAAAAAAATCTCGCGTGGAGCAAATATCAGGAAGGGATCGCGGAAGGAATCGCCGAGGCGATAGTTCATTACAACAGCATAATGAAATGAAAATAGCGGTGATAAAAAAAGATTACTCCGATTCAGGGGGAGGCGCGGAGCGGTACGCGAGGGAATTATGCGGCGGACTTGCGGAGCGCGGCAACGAGGTCTTCGTCCTGTCCCAGACTTTTAAGTCAGAGGACAGAAAAGGCATCCATCACATCCGGGTTCCCCAAAAAGCCCTGCGGCTCTCGTTCAGTTCCACTGTCAATTTTCACAGAAATGTCCGGAAAATTCCCGACAGGGGCTGTTACGATATATCATATTCGCTGTCAAGGACTTATCCATCCGACTTTCACCGCGTTACGGAATCTCTTCACCGTGAGTGGCTGACAGTCGGCTACCCTTCATATCAAAGATTTAATCCGAGGCACTCAGGCATAATCGCGTTGGAGGAAAAAATATTCAAAGTTGAAAACACCAAATTTGTGATATGCAATTCAAATCTTACCGCAAGGCAGGTCGTTGAAAATTATAAATTCCCTGAGGATCGCGTAAAAGTCATAAGAAACGGGGTGGATCATTCGGAGTTCAGCCCGCCGGAAAACGGTGAAAAAAATGAACTGAGGAAGCGGCTGCGCATTCCTGACGGCAAGTTCGTTCTCCTTTTCGCGGCGGCGGATTTCAGGATAAAGGGCCTCGTCAATGCGATAAAAGCTCTCGCTGTTTTGCCGGATTCGATTAAAAAAAACTGCGTCCTGATTGTCGCAGGTTCTGACAATCCATGGCAATATCAAAAACTTGCCGCAGAGAACGGATTGAGCGGCAATCTGCGTTTTGAGGGCAGAGTAAAAAAAATGAGAAATTATTACGCCTCTGCGGATATCCTTTTGTATCCGGCTCTATATGAACCGTTCTCGAATGTCTGCCTTGAGGCTATGGCCTGCGGTCTGCCGATCCTTACAAGCAAAATGAACGGGGCGTCGGAAATTGTCATCGATGGTGTCAACGGCTATCTCGTTGACAACGCCGCAGAAGAGGAAAAAATAGCGTCAATAATTGCGAAATTCGCAGAAATGCCGCCCGAAACGCGCGCGAAATTCGCAAAAAACGCTTTTGAAACGTCAAAGGGATTTAGCTGGGAAAGGCATATAGAGGAAATTATCGCTTTGTTTAGATCCTACCTGCTTCTTCTGTAATATGCCGAATTTGCCATGCCAAGCATAGCCATGGATACTACGGTGAACGAGCCGCCGTAACTTATAAGGGGCAGCGGCAGTCCGGTTACAGGCAGCAATTTGATTGTCATGGCTATATTTATGAAGCTGTGCGCGAAAATCACGGCAATAACTCCCAGCGTCACGAATTTTCCAAACGGATCGCTTGCGGCGGCGGCCGTCCTCAGAAGGGACGCGCATAGGAGGAAGTAGAGCAGGACGACGGACGATGAGCCGACAAATCCTGTTTCTTCTCCTATTACCGAAAAGATGAAATCGGTATTAGAAACGGTTTGGGGCAGAAATCCGAGAGTATGCTGAGTGCCCTGCATGAATCCTTTCCCGGAGATTCCTCCGCTACCGACAGCCAACTGAGACTGCAAGCTGTTCCAGCCTCTGTCTTTGGGATCTCTTTGAGGATCAAGGAAGACCCGTATTCTTTCTTTCTGATAGTCTTTTAAAAATGGATATGAGGACGGAATAGTGATTAACAGCGCCACGGCCGCCGCGAGCATCCATTTCCAACTGAGTTTGGCCGCGAAAATCATGAAAAATACCATCGGGATTATCACCATGGCGGTGCCAAGGTCAGGCTCTAAGCATATAAGGAGAAAAGGGATAGCCGTCACCACGGCTATCGTTAAGACGCCGAAAAATCGGTTCACATTGAAATTTCTGAGAGTCAATACCCACGCGAGCATCAGGACGAGGGCGACTTTTGCAAACTCCGACGGTTGAAAACGGAATCCGGCAATGCTAATCCAGCTTTTTGCCGAATTTATCTCTACCCCCTGCACCAAGACCGCAATTAAAAGGATGACACTTGACAAATAAATCAAAGGCGACAATACGCGCAAGTTTTTGGGATTAAATACGAAAGAGAAGAAAATCCATAACGCAAATCCCATGCAAACCCACAAGGCCTGCATCTTCCAGTAGTTTTGAACTTTGCCTCCTATCTGTTGTCCTATTCCATATACAAAAACAAGCCCTGTTGCGGCAAGAAGACAAACGACGGCGAAGTGCAAAAAATCAAAATTTCGTAGAAAGGCAATGAGGCGCGTTTTAATATTTTCTGAAAATGACATTGTTGTTTTTGTGCGATTTGTCATAGTGTCTTTGTTTTAAGGTTATATGTTTTTAATCAGGAGTCAGCGACCGGCTACGATTTTCGCAATTTTATCAAAATGAAACTTTAGCCGATTTTAAGTAGAGCGACACCCCGAAGTCAGACGACTCTGGACACTGACCTACTTGTGCGGCAGTTTCAAAGGAGAATTTTCGATTGTCGATTTCAAGATTCTTCACCACAGAGACACAAGGGACGCAAGGGACATAAGGGACACACGAAAATTTAGAAAACTTTTCTACTTTTTCCTTTTTTCACTCTCGCATTCCCGCACTTTAGCCCTTTAGAACTTCCGCATTTTAGAACTTTAGAACTTCTCCTTTGAAACTGCTGTTGGAGTTCACAGCCCCGAGGCCCCGCGGCTCGGGATCTTCGACTTTAGCGTGTCTCTTTCTTGGCAGTTTCTTATTGATAAAACTGCGAAATTCGCAGTCGGTCGCTAAATTCTACTTTCTACCTTCTTTTTGCTTGCGTCTTCATTTATTCTAAACCCTATCTTTGTTTTTGCCGCATTTGATCGAGTTTTGTTTTAACGGTTGGAAAGAGTTTCTGATTTGTGTGAGGGAGGAACATTGCGCCGGTGTATTGGTTCATATATCCGGGCTCGGTGTTGAGTTCGATATAGGTCATTTTTTTGCACAAGTCAAGTTGTTTTTTTCTGAACTCCCGGGATATGAGGATCATATAGCTTCCGGTCAGCGATGAATTTCCGATGTAATGGAATTTTTCCATAGGGAGGTCTGGGATGAGGCCTATGATCATCGCTTTTTCGAGGTCGAGGAAGCGTCCGAATCCTCCCGCTATGTAGATACTGGAGAGGTCGTTGAAACTCATTCCGACCTGATTCAGCATTAGAGCGCAGGCCGAATAAATCGCGGCTTTGGCGCGAATGATATTTTCGATGTCCGATTCGCTTATTGTTATTTCCCTTCCCGTCGCGCTTTGTTTTGCCGAAACCATAATGTAAGAGGCGTTTCTTCCGTCCACTTTTATCGCCTCTGATTTTTTCTTTCTGGTGAATTTTCCGGCGGCGTCAATCCATCCCGTGAGCAGAAGGTCGGCAAGGAGCGAAATCATTCCGGAACCGCATATTCCCATAGGTTTCACGTTGCCGATTGTCCAGTATTTGCAGATTCCGGTGACAGGCTCCACCGCCACTTTTTCGATTGCTCCGATGGCCGCCCGCATTCCGCAGTCTATGCCGCCGCCTTCAAACGCGGGGCCTGCGGAACACGCGCATGTCATCATAAAATTGTTGTTTCCAATGACTATTTCGCCGTTTGTTCCTATGTCAATGAAGAGGCTTATTTCTTCGTTGTCGGCGGCGAGGTCTGTGCACAGGAAGCCGGCGGTGATGTCTCCTCCGACATAACTGCCTACACTTGGTGAAATATAAACCCATGAATTTGGGTTTATTGCGATTCCCACCTCTTCGGCTGAGAGATAGGGGGTTTTGAGGAGGGTCGGGGTGTATGGCTCAATTCTGATATATTCGGGATTGAGTCCGAGAAGGAGATGTACCATAGTCGTGTTTCCGGAAATCACGGCATCAGATATTGTTTCTGGATTTATATTGTGGTCGTCGCAAATCTGTCGGGTGAGACTGTTTATGGTATCAAGAACCTTCCGCCTAAGCTCATCAAGGTGTCCCGGCTTGCGCGCATAATTGATTCTGCTGATCACGTCCAGTCCGCATTCCACCTGCGCGTTGTAATCCTTTTTTGTTCCGACAATTTCGGCGAGATGAAGTGAGACAAGCTGGACGGCCACCGTTGTGGTTCCGACATCCACCGCGATTCCGTGATGATTCACGGTTGTATCTCCCGGCTCAAGGCGGATGACACTGTAACGCTCCTTCTCCCTGATGATTGTCGCAGTCACGAGGCCGTTTTCCGCGCGCAGTGTATCCGCGAGAACACGGATGACGGACAAAGGGTAGAGGAAGTCTTTTTTCCCCCATTCAAACTGAAGCTGTCGTGTAAGCCTGTCGAGATCGGAAAGGCCGTCCTCATGCCGAGGCTGGGGAACATTTACGCGCCATTTCACTGTCAGCGGGTCATACTCCCATCGTTCCGGGAAAAGTTCCTGGCGCACCAGGGTTTTATCTTCCGCCGCATCGGTGAATTTTCCTCCCGAGCGCCCGATCTGCTCCGGAATTTCAACGGTGATGTCGGATTCGAGGATTTTTGTTCTGCAGGCTAGGACATATCCTTCAGCCACGGAGACAGCGGAGAGTTTTCCCAGACTTTTTGAGTCGGCGTAGCCTGAAATTATTTTCACTATGCATTTGCCGCATGCGCCTTTTCCCCCGCACAGCGAGTCAATCCTGATCCCGGCGTCTCTCGCGGCTCGAAGGAGTTCAGTTCCCGCCGGAACTTCTATCGTCCTTCCTGAAGGCTTAAATGTGATTAAAGGCATGCTTCACCTGTTTTACGAATTCCTAAATTCTCTTGCAGATACCGACAACTTTCTCATGATCTATTATGCCTCTGAAAATACTTTCAGTTGCCTTTTCGAAAGCTGTTCCTGCCGAAGCCCCCACAGGACGTTATCGCCATTTTAATGGATTCGTATGGTAGTTCATTTGCTTTGTATTAATAGTTTTTTCAGTAAATAACAAGTTATCGGTTGGATTGAAGACAACATTAATATTAGGGATATCATCCAGATTGCTTACAACTATTAATGCATAATCATTTCTGTACTCTTTTGCCTTATGAAATTCATTTTGTGTCATTCTAATACTCCCGTAATCGGTTCGCAATCCTTTTATTTCGGTAAGAAAAAAATGTTTCTTAACTTCAATTTGAAAGTCATATCCATCACCAAACAACCTTGCATCTTCCAAAATGCCATCTTTAAAATAATCAACTTTCTTGTAATTGTTCATAAAGAATAATTCTGCTTCCTGTCCTGTAATCTGGAGCTGTTTAAATTTGCTTTTTATTACTGGACTAATTTCTTGATTTGTCTTATCAACGATGGCAAACTTGTCCTCAAGATAAAGCTTTACAATATTTGCATAAGCATCTGCATCAAGATAACCGAAAAGCGAATCTATAAAAATCTTGCGGTGAACATATGCATCACCTTTTTGCCACCAGCCCTTTCTCCCATTATCAAAAAATGGATCAAATAAATCTTGCCTGTTTTTTACTGTTCCAATTGTTTCGGCAACTCCTTGCCTTACTATATATTCATAAAAATCAGCCTTTGTCTTAACACCAAACGACTTTACAAAACCCACATTGAATTTGGCAAGGCCATATCCAATCAAATTAAGAACCTCATAATTCTTATGTTTACCCTGATTTTCCATAAAACAATCATGCTACTTTTGTTAAATCGTCAAACGTCTGCAACATTGTTATTTCTCTGTTCGTTAACGCTCTAGGTTCTTTCCAGTGATAGATATGAGTTCCGCCGCCGCCACTACCGGTCACAGTATATGCCGGCTTGTCAGGATCAAGGCGCTTATATATCTGGCTAATACGCGCTCCTTTAATATTTAATTGCAAATGAGCCGGAATATCAGCGTTGAAGGCATTTTCGCCAGGCTTTATGTGACGGAGCCGCTCAACAACTATTGCTGATTGCTTGGTTATCTCCTGATTCGGCGCATCAGATGGTATATCTTTAAGGGCATCGCGGACAGTTCGCCGCACACCAGTCGGCGCTGGAATCTTGAAGTTCAGTTTAACATCCTTGTGAATTCCTATAATGATTATTCTATGGCGAGCCTGAGGAACACCGTAGCCCTCAAATTTATAGAGATGTGGATAAAGCGTATAACCACATTCCTTAAATTCATTAAGTATTGATACGAAGGCTTTCCCCTCGTTGGAGCTGGAAAGACCACCAACATTTTCGGCAAGAAACCACTTAGGTTTGAAAAAATGCAACACCTTTGCCGCATAGGTGTACAACGGCCCGTACTCACCCTCGATACCTTTCTGCTCCCCCACTTGGCTGAAATCGTTACAGGGAAAACCGAACGCAAGAGCATCAATTTCTGAAATCTCTTTCAATCTATTTAAGTCGAGAGTCCGAATATCGCTACAGACCACGCGTTCAGGAGACTTGGGGAAAATATTTCTACGGTATGTCGCACAAGTGTCAGGATGATAATCCGTTGCCCGTACATGATCAATCAGATATTCGCAATCTCCTGCAACAACCCTAGCCAAAGAAGCTCCAACACCGATACCGCCTGGACCACAGAACAATTCACCAAGCCTGAATTTTGTTTTATTACACGATATCATATGTCCATATAAATATTAGCCTAACGCAGGAGGCCGTTTTTTTGAAAAGAGTTCTCATTGTCGAACCAATCTCAAGATGTGATACACAATGGCGCAAGTATAGCATGTGTAATAATGGCTTCAAGTTTTCCTGTGCCTGTCTTCATTTGATTCTTGCTTTCACGAAGCTTTCGATGTCGGTGGCTTCCTGCGGGCCGACAACGACTTTCCAACCGGGAAGGCTTTCTTCGAGTTCCCCGCTAATCTGGGCGACATATCCTGGAATAATGATCTGCCGTGTCGCAATCTGTTCTTCAAAACCTATGCCTTTTATGAACTTCGCAATTGATGAGCCGGAAAATTTTCCCGCGGCCCAGGCGGTCAGGACGCTCATTCCTTCGCACTCCGGAACAACAAGCCAGGCATTTGTCCCGCTGTTCTCTATTTCTCCTGAAACTATAAAATAAGTGAGCGAAAAATTTGTCGTGATAAATACCGGGGAATTTTTGTCCGGCTCACCTATCGGATAAACTTTTGGAGATCGGAAGAGCACA
>JAGVIF010000561.1 GCA_020056205.1 Lentisphaeria bacterium
ATCTTTTGTTTCAAATCTCGCTCCTCATTTACTTTTGGACGTTTTCAACAATGGTTCCGCGTATTTCTGATACAAATCAAAAAGATACTCAATCCGCTTCATTTCATCGGTGAACGCCTGCGGACGGTAACAAAGGTCTACTGCTTTGTCGAGTTCCTTGTGGGATTTGATTAGGGCTGGAGGCATTGAGCGCGGATTGTATAAATCCGCCAGAGATGAATCGGAAAACTCTTCTCTCGTATCAAGAACTTTCTGCGCCGCATGCTCCACCGCCTTCATATTCTTTTCCGAAGGCTTCTCCGACCAGGGAAAATTGTTGTAGACAATCTCGTTGGAATATCTGAAACGGCTTTCCAATCTTCCGCAAACATATCTCATCCAGGTCATGTGCATTTTTGAACTCAAAACGCCAAAATGATATTTGATGCATTTCGGCACGAAAAGACAAGTGTCTGAAATAATATTTTTTGGAGTTACGAGTCCCATTGGAATATATTTACGATTTTCCGAGGATACCCTTGGGATCAACAAATCGTGGATAATGCTCGCTGTGTTATTGACAATATTTCTCTTGGAAAGCATATCGAGAGGAATATATTTTCGGTCTTCCGAAGTTGTAAGAGGAATAAAAACAAAATTAGTCTCTTTTTGTCTTATTTCTCCGAACAGCGTTGGAAAATCGGCGAGTTTTCGCGTTTCTTTGCGTTTGCTGGACAATCTGTGGGCTTTGACCTTTTCAACTCTTTCCATTATAGCCGGCATAGAGAGTAGTTCATTGGGGGTAATATCTTTGAGCCAGAGACACCAGCGTTTTTCTCCGTTTATCCATTCCTTCGCGCTGATGAGCGGTCTTAGAAAATCTTTTGCGTTCGGCTCTTTTTTAAGAAGCTCTTTTTTTTCATCATCGTCAAGCAGGAGATTGCCTCCGTCGTTAGGCATATTTCCGAAAGATATTTCAGGGACATCGCATAACGGCTTTTTTCTTTTTAGAATCACGAAATTTCCGCCCTCGACGAGATACGGATTTATGTTTTTCACTCTGATTTCGCGCGCCTCCGAACCGGGACTTTCGTAGTCGAAAATGAATTTGTTTTCGGTGTCAAAAGCCGCAAAACCAATAATCACGACATAAACGTGAGCCATTCCCTTTGCTTCGTTGTCCCATCGAAATGTCCTGTGGGCGAAATGAATTTTCAGATTATAGTTTCCAAGTAATTCATTCCAGAGTATCCCAACTTGCTCCCCCTGCGCGATTGAGTTGGTGGAAACAAACGCAACTTTTGTTTTTGTGTTTTGAATATAGTTCGCCGCTTTGATATACCAGCATGTTACATAGTCGAGCACCCCCGCTCCGACGATATTGCCAAAAATAGCCAGCATTTCCCTTTTTTGAGATTCATTTTGATGCTGTTTTCCAACAAACGGCGGATTTCCGAAGATGTAGTCGAATTTTGTGCTATGCTTGTTTTGCTGGCTTTGAAATTCCTTTTCATCCACAACATTGAGTTTTTTTGCCAGCACATTGATGGTGTCATAATGTTCGCGAGGCTCTTTGACAATGCCGACATTGACAACATTCGCGGAAACATCAAAATAATTCCCGCGCATCATGGAATTCCAGTCAATCAGGAGGGCGTTGGCGTTTGCGATATTCGCAGATTTTTGGAGCGGAAGCCTGACATAATACATTCCCAATTCTTCCGAAAGCCTGATGTTCATCTGGTGATCCATAAGCCACATCGCGACTTCCGCGATTCTCGCAGGGAATTCTTCTATCTCTATCCCGTAAAAAGAATCAACATCAATCTTGGAAAAATATTTTACATCGAGTATCTCGCCGTATTTGTGAAGAATCTTAAGAATATTTATTTCAAGAAGGCGCAGTTCGCGATAGGTTATCACGAGAAAATTTCCGCATCCGCAGGCCGGATCCAAAAACTTTAATAAAGCAATCTTGTCGTGAAAAACTTTTAACTTTGTTTTGACTCCCTTTATCCGTTCGAATTCCGCCTCTAATTCATCGAGGAAAAGCGGTTTTATCAGTTTGAGGATGTTTTTCTCGGAGGTGTAGTGGGCGCCGATATTTCTCCTTTTTTCCGGGTCCATCACCGACTGGAAAAGCGAACCGAATATTGCCGGTGAAATTCGGCTCCAGTCAAAATAACAGCATTCAAGCAGCGAATTTCGCATTCCGGAGTCAAATGAGGCGAGGGAGAGGGATTCATCGAAGAGTTTTCCGTTGATGTATCTGAATTGGACGAGGCGTTCATCAAGATTTTTCTGCCTATTTTCCTCCGGAGTATTCAAAACCTGAAATAAATGGGCGAGCTTTGACCCGGTGTCGTATCCGTCAGCGGAAGTCCCCTCTATATACTCCGTAAATGTTCCCTTCTCGAAAATTCCGGTATCATCAGCAAAAAGGCAAAAAAGGATACGGACAAGAAAAACTTCGAGAGGATGCCCTGAATATCCTGAAGCAAGGAGTTTGTCGTGAAGCTTGCCCATCAGTTCAGCGGCTTTTATATTAACCGGGTCTTCATCCTTATAGGTTTGCTTCCTGTATCCTGTGATAAATCCGAAAAGATGAATATTATTGTGAAGCTCGACGAGGTTGAACTCGTTTTCCGAGCCGGTCTCAAGATCACAAAGACGTAATCTTTCAAAATCGGAAACGAGGACATATTTCGGCAGTTCGTATTCCTTAAGTCCGGAGAAATAATCCAGCGCCTGCGAGTATGCCTTGTCGAGGTTTTTGCCCTTTGATTTATGTTCTACAAGGAGCGTTCCCTTCCAGAATAAATCAATGAATCCATGTTTTTCGCCAATCAACTTTACGGGTTCTTCAAAGGAAGCGATGCGTTTACGGGATATACCGAAAATATTGAAAAATCCATCCCAGAAAGATTTCGCCTCCGAACGTTCGCAGACGATGTCTTTCCATTCGTTGGAAAATTCGATGGCTCTTGTCTGAATTTCATTCCAGCTTAACGGCATTTAAAAACTCCGTTTAACCGGCTTCGCCGGTATCTATTATGACGCAAAGCATCCGTAAACATTCACTGAAGATGTCTTGGGATTTTAGTGTTTTTGACGAGGTCTTTGAATTCTTCGGGTTTTCTTATGAGGAAGTGTTTTTTTCCTTTAACGAGGACTTCTGCGGGGCGTAACCGCCCGTTGTATTGATAACTCATCACGAACCCGTATGCTCCGGCATTTTCGATCGCGAAGATGTCGCCTTCCGCGATATTCGCGGGGAGTTCTCTTTCCTTTATCCAGTAGTCGGTGTTTTCGCAGAGTTGTCCGCAAAGCCCGACTTTTTCTCTTGGCCCTGAGTCTTTGCCGTCAAAAACGATTTTATGATATGCCCCGTAGAGGACGGGGCGCGCTATTACGTTCATTCCGACATCGGCGCCTATTATTTTTTTATAGGAATTTTTGATTGAATGGACTTTGCCGATTATGTATCCTGCGTTTCCTACGAAGTATCTTGCCGGTTCCATCATGAGGCGCGGCGCTTTCATCCCGTATTCTTTGATTTTTGCTGAAAACATTTTCGCGGTTTCGGCGGCGGCTTTGTCGAGATCAAGGCTCGCCTCTCCGTCTCTGTAGGGGATTCCGAGTCCTCCTCCGATATCTATGAATTCAAACTCTATGCCGAGTTTTTTTCTTACGCTGCCGATTATATCCATGAGCAGACCGGTGATAAAGGGGAAGTATTCGTAATCTGTTATGCAGGAGCCCGGCATCATGTGAGCGCCGAATCTTTTTATCCCGGCGTTTCTTGCGCTGGCATAGGCGTCAAGAACCTGTTCCGGATGAACACCGAATTTCGCGTTAGGCCCGGCATTGGTCACGAAATCGCCCACATTGCTTTTTCCGTAGCCGGGATTGACTCGAAATGAGATTATTTCGGGTCTGCCGTATTTCAGGACGCGCGGAAGTATTGATGGGTCATCGAGGTTGAATATCACTCCGCTCTCAAGTCCCTGAACGATGTCGTCATCGGACAAAAAATTTCCGCTGAACATCACATCCTCTCCTCCGAGCCCGATATATTTCGCCAGGAGTATTTCGTTGACGCTGGCGGCGTCTATTCCGGCCCCCTCGGATTTCAGGATTGAGGCGATGGCGGGATTATTGCAGGCCTTTATCGCGTAGAAGAAGCGGAAGTCCGGGTAGTATTTCAAAAAGGCGTTTAAAGCCCGTCTGTAATTTTCCCTGATCTTCTCTTCGTCGTAGACATATATTGGGGTTCCGTATTTTTCCGCAAGGGTTGAAACAGCCGTTTCGCCGATATAATATTTTCCGTTTATTTCTTTCATTAACAATTTTGATGTTTAAAAGTTTTTAAGTATTTTCTCTTTTGAAACTGCCGCA